>JAWOIR010000346.1:0-8946 GCA_046484545.1 Anaerolineales bacterium | reverse complement strand
TTTATCCACTCGCGAGAAAGGATTGATTTGAAATGTTCCTAGGATTCGGAGAATTTTTCATCCTGTTGCTTTTCTTGCTTGGCACAGTCTTCTGGTTGTTTGGCTTGATTCACATTGCCAGTCAGAAACGTGACAAGGAGCAAAAAATCTGGCTGGTTTTTGTCGCCCTGACGCATGCTCCCGGCGCGCTGGTGTATTTTGTTTGGGAGCAAATTATTCAGCGAAAAATTTAAATTGCGCTTTGCAACAAAATGTGAGATTTGTGCTTATCGAAATCGAGCCATGCCCGCCCTGAAACACAAACAGGAGTCCCTTCTCAACAGAGGGGGGCTCCTGCTTTTTTAATTCCATCCGCCTAACTTGCGTTTTATTTGCCCCTTCCGCGCTCCATTTACTCAAAAATCTGCGGAAACTCGCACATCGATCTGCGAAAATTCGCACCAAAATCGATTGACTTTTCCCTGTGCAAAAATGTATGATGGCTTTATTCACTCGCGAGGCTGGACATTGTCAAACTCACAAAGAAAGAAAAGGAGTATTTACGATGAAAACATAAAAGAAATCCAGTAAATTACATTCTCTCACTACATCAAGTAAGAAATTGACTGAGAACATGTTTGCCAGGTTGTTCATTCTGTGCCTGGCTACATTCTTGATTTTTGCGAATACATACCCCGGATTTGCAAAAGACCTGGCAGGCCACTCTGATGATGAATCCATTCAGGAAAAAATTGATGAACTCTTAGCAAAATAGGAAAAAGAGTTGGAATATGAACTGGCTTATGGGGGAAGAAAAAGATGATTAGTCGTCGTCGCGCCGCGATTTGGTGACAATCCGAATTGGGGTTCCCAGAAAACCGTATTCCTCGCGAATACGGTTTTCGAGAAAGCGGACATATGAAAAGTGCATCAGCGTGGGGTCGTTGACGAAAAGAAGGAACGTCGGCGGGTCGGAGCGCACCTGGGTGGCGTAGTAAATTTTGAGTTGACGCCCGGCATGGCTGGGCGCGGGATGGGCATCCTGCGCGCGCTGTAAAATGCTGTTGAGTTTGGATGTGCTTAATCGCGCCAGGCGTTCTTCCTGCACTTGCAAAGCCAGCGTCAGCACCTGGTCGACACGTTGGCTGGTCTTGGCCGAGATGAACAAGAGCGGGACGTAATCCATAAAGTTCAACTCATGGCGGATATGGCGGGTGTATCCTTCCATCGTATAGGAATCTTTCTCGATGGCGTCCCATTTGTTGACAAGCACCACACACGACTTCCAATATTCGAGAATGTACCCGGCAATGTGGGTATCCTGGGCGGTGATTCCGGCTTCGGCGTCAATCATCAGCAGGGCGACATCGGCGCGTTCGATGGCTTTAAAGGAACGCACCACCGAATAGCGCTCCACGCCGGGGTCGATGCGTCCGCGGCGGCGAATCCCGGCGGTATCAATCAGAGTAATATCAATGCCTTCGTATTGCAGGCGCGAGTCGACTGCGTCGCGGGTCGTTCCGGGAATCGGGCTGACGATGGCGCGTTCCTTGCCCAGCAGGCGATTCAGCAGGGATGATTTACCCGCATTCGGTTTGCCGACAATCGCAATCTTGACCGAATCGTCTTCTTCCTGCTCTTCTTGCGGCGGGAATGCCTTGACAATTTCATCGAGCAGGTCGCCGGTATCTGTGCCGTGAATGGCAGAAATGGCGTAAGGGTCGCCCAGCCCCAACTCGTAGAATTCGGCCACCTGGGCGCGGCGGGCAGCCGATTCGCATTTGTTGACGGCCACAAGGATGGGCGGATAGTGTTTGCCGTCCACCTTCTTTTGGGCGCGGCGCAGCAGGTCGGCCACTTCTTTGTCGGCGGCGGTGACGCCGGTTTCTCCATCGGTCATCAGGACGACCACGTCGGCATCCTCGATGGCAATCTGGGCCTGGAAGCGAATCTCGTCGATAAAATCAGCCGAGCCAATTGAAAGCGGCGCTTTGCCGCCATGTGTCGGGTCGAGGCCGCCGGTGTCGATAACGGTAAAGGTCATGCCGTTCCAATCGGCATCGGCCAGGACACGGTCACGGGTGGTACCGGGGGTGTCATCCACAATTGCCAAACGCTCGCCAACCAGGCGATTAAAAAAGGTACTTTTGCCCACATTGGGACGCCCAACCAGGGCAACAACAGGTTTACTCATTATTATTCACTCTTTCAAGGTATTGAAGTTGCAATTTTAATTACCACTTCAACAGTGCCAGGGAAAATCGATTGAATTTCTATTTCGGTAATCAAAATCTCTACCAGCGGCACAATCTGGTACGTGCCTTCTTCCAAATCGGTGACATCCAGACTGATGCGGATGTCGTTGGCGGTTAATTTCTCCAGCAGGGGCAGCGGACCGGTCAGGATAATATCTACCGTATCCGGCGCAGGTTGGGCTTCCAGTCCCTCGCCCAGGCCCACAATCGTGACCGGCATGTTGTTCAGCGAGAGACTGCCCTCAATCGCGTCGATGTTGACCTCAACCAGCACTGTCTGCTCGCCGACGACGGAAACCCCGGTCGGTAGGTTGAGTCCCAGGCGTAGTTCGATATCCTGGGAGGCGTCGTTCAGGTTGAGCGGCTCGGTCTCGACAAAACCGGGCAGGGCGTTGACCAGGGTAGGGTCGCCGGAAAAAACGGTAATGGCGGGAGGATTGACGGAAATATTCGTCAGGCGGTAGCCGCTGGCGACCTGCCCGCGCACGACCACTTTGACGGCGATGTCGCGATATCCGCCTTGCTGGACGATTGGAACATGGACAACCACCCGCTCAACACTTAGCGTCAGGCCGGTAAGAACAATTCCGTTTTCATCCAGGATACGGATGGGCGCGTCTACATTAACCACTGCCCGAACCCCGTCGACAATTACACTGACTTCGGCCTTTGCCGCCCGCCGGACAAGCGATTCAGGCCCGGAAATTGTGACGTCCCGCTGGGTAAGGACAATATTGCCTCTTTCATAACCAATCGCTGGCTGACCATTGACCTGTACCTCGATAGGCAAACTGCGCGATGCCAACGGTTCGAGAGTCAGATTGACGACTTCCGGAGTCTGGCTTATCACCCTGAACGGCGACACCATCACTTGCAATCGCACTGGCACAGTATGGTCGCCTGCCGCCAGGCCCGCCAGGTCTATAACGGCGCGCACTTGATTCTCAGAATTGAGTAATTGCGTCCAGGTGGATTGCGGGGCGCGCAAGGTCAGGCTGGCCTGACTTGGAATGGTTCCGGTGATTATCAGGCGCGGGTCCTGGCCGGTCACTTCGATGGGAATCTGGCGCGGGTAAACACGGGTTTCGTCCGGGTCAGCGGCCAGGACGGCCAGAATCCAGACGAACAAGGCCAGGAAAAACGCCAGGAAAAAACTTTGCAGGTTGCGAACAATCCATTTCAACATGGGGTACTCTTAACTATTCTCACGAAAGAGATAGGGAAAATATCGCTTCCAGAATCCATCGCGCGAGGTTCTGTCCGGGCGGTAAAAGGCCGTCAGGATATTCTGCAAACGTTCCGGGTCGAGGCTGCGAATCATGCGGCCGGCATGGGCAATCGAAATCGAACCGGTCTCCTCTGAGACTACCACAGCAATACTGTCAGATGCTTCAGAAACTCCCAATGCCGCGCGATGGCGCAGACCCATCTGGCGTTCGGGTGAGCGCGCCAGGATGCCGCTTGCCGAGAGCGGCATGACGCAAGCCGCGGCTATCAGGCGGTCGTTTTCCACAATCACAGCGCCATCGTGCAGGGGGGTGTTGGGATAAAAAACCTGCAACAACAATTCCGCGCTCACTTTGGCATCCATTGCCACCCCGGTGTCGATATATTCCTCCAGGCTGTCGAGACGTTGCATCACGATTAACGCCCCATGCTGGCGCGCCGATAACCTGGCGCAGGCGCTGACGACGGCTTGAATGGCGATTTCCCGGCTGCTATCCTGCCGGGAAATATTGCCGGCTACAAACGTTCCGGCCCGGCCTATGCGCTCCAGCGCGCGGCGGATTTCAGGCGCAAAAATAACGGGTATCGCCAACAAAAGGGCCGGAAGGGTGGTGGTCAGCAGCCAGGAAAAGGCCGGTAAATCAACCAGGACGGTCAGCAGGGAAACGCCAACCAGGAGCGACAAAACCCCCCGCAGGAGCAGCATTGCCTGGGTGTCGCGCAACATGTAAATCAGACTAAAAAAAATAAGCGTCACCAATAAAATATCGATGAGGCTCAGCCAGTTCAGTCGCTGAAAGATAAATAATATATCGGTAAGGAAATCGGCCATGGTTTTAGCATAATCAGTACTTCACGAAAGTTGGAAGAATTTCCGATTTTTTGGTGTGTGTAGCGGGCCGCAAATGCGCGCCTGCTACACACACCAAAAATCGGGCTCCTTGCAGAATATTCATGATTTAATGATAATTGGTATTTGATTTGTTGTAATCGGCTCGTAAAAATCAAGAAGGAGCCAGTGCACACATTTTGGGCATATCAGTCTGCCACGGCCTGATAACATGTCGCCAGAATAACCAGTATTTTGCTTTGCTGTCAGATTAGATTGGGCGCAAAACCCGGTCTTGCCTGAGTTGTTTGAAGAAAAGGCTGGCATTCGGTTGCGCCGATTCAATGGCGGCATCGGTCCAGGCCTGGACACCAAGAGTCTGGGGCGTGCGCACTTCATAGCCCAGTTGTTTCCAGGTGGTTTGGTGGGCGGCAAGGCTTGGCGGCAGGAAAAGCAGGGAGGCCTCACATTGCAAATCGAGGGAAGCGCGCTCCACTTCTTCGACCAGGGTTTTGAGGGCCGGTTCGATGGCTACTTCGGGGTCAATGAAGAACTCGGTGGTACGGGTCACCAGGTTTTCGACCTGCCAGCCAGCCACGCCGACCATCTTGCCGGAAAGTTGCAACAGCATAAAGGCTTTTTCGCCAAAGGCTGCCATGACATCATCCTGGTTCATGGTCTTTGCCCCGCTGCTCAAGCGTGAAATCAGTTCTGCAATGGTGACAGAATCGCGGGGCCGACCACGCACAACGGAGAATTCGCCGCTGCTGGGTTTTACAACCACCTGGAGGGTGTCGGATTGCGGCGTTATCTTCTTCCATTCGGCCACAACCTGCTTCCAGGTCTCTTCAAAGGAACCCTGGTTTTGAATAACGACATTGGCCAGGGCTAGTTTTTGTTGCTGGTCGCTCTGGAAGTGAATGCGCTGCGCGGCTTCATCGGCGCTCATTGCGCGTTTTGCGACCAACCGCTTTACCTGGAGTTCTTCCGGTGCATTGACAACCCAGATAAAATCACAAACATTGCGTAAGTCGCTTTCCAACAACTTGATGGCTTCAATCACAATCACATTCTGCCCCGCGCGCTTGACCATTATATCAACCGCCTGATAGACCAGCGGGTGGACAATATCTTCCAAACTGGACATGGCATCGGCGTCATTAAAGACGAGCCGCCCCAGTTTGACACGGTCAATTTCACCTTCCGGTTTGAGAATCCACTTTCCAAATGTGTTTACCACCGGTTGATAGCCTGGCGCGCCGCGAGCAATGGCGCGATGGGCGAGCGCATCGGCATCAATGCCATACGCGCCTAAATGCTCAAGCATTTTTCGCACCACACTTTTGCCTGTGGCAATATTACCGGTCAGTCCAATGATTGTTTTTTCAGGCCACTTTACGCTCACAGGCGTCTCCTCATTACAAACATACGACACATGTTGAAAGAATCCATTTTCATTTTAGTATGAGGCGGTCAGAATGTCAAACAGGCTCTTTGGGAATTCTCGTGATAAGTCCCCGCATTTTGGGATGTGAGAGCGCGTACGCACTCTCACATCCCAAAATGCGGCCTTCTTTACGGCAAATATTAGAGAACCGTCAAACACTGAGCGGCTTAGGGCCGGCACTTCAAAAAACATTTGACTTTTTGGGTTAAAATCATTACACTACAAACAGTTCTTATTCATCTGGAGGAGATATGGCTGAATTTCAACTTGTGATGCACTCAGGGCCGACACCGGGAAAAACCTTTCCGATGGAAGGCGATGTCTTGACCATCGGCCGCGAAGCCAACAATGCCGTTGCGATTAACGACGCCGAAGTATCGCGCAAACATGCCCAACTGGTTTTGCAGGGCGGCAAATACGTCATCACCGACCTCGGTTCGACCAACGGAACTTTTGTTAATGGTCAGCGGCTTACCGGTCAGCACGTGCTGCTGCCTGGCGAAATCATTTCGCTCGGTGAACAAATCAGCCTGCTTTACGAGGTGGTTGCCAAGGCCGACCCGAATGCAACCGTGATTTCCTCTGCCGCGCGTATGCCTGTCGCCCCACCCGCGCCCGCGCCTGCCGCTCCGGCACCGCAGCCCCAGGGATTTGCGGGTCAGGTTCCGTCCAGCCCGCCGCCTGAGCAGGCTTACATCCCGCCGCCCCCGGTAAAGAAAGGCGGCCTGCCCCTGCCCGCCATTATCGCCGGTGTGGTGCTTTTGTGCCTGATTTGTTCATGCATCAGCTTCTTCTGGTGGGTTGACAGCAGTAACGCCTGGTGCGATTGGTTCCCGTTCCTGTTTGGTGGCGCGTGCGGCTAATATAGCATCAAAGTGGGTTAATCTATTTTTATCTGAATCCCCGCTCCTCCCGTTTCTCCCAGCCAACCCGGTCATGGAATAACAGGAGAAGCGGGGATTTGACACTTTTCACCCCGGAGACCTCCATGCCCCTCGACCTTTCCCTCATCCGCAGTCAGTTCCCCTCCCTCAACCGCCCGGCCATCTTCTTCGACAACCCCGGCGGGACGCAAATCGCGCGCCAGTCGCTCGACCGCATCAACCACTACCTGCTTGAATGCAACACCAATCACGGCGGCGCATTCGCCACCAGCATCGCCTCCGACGCCATTCTCGACGAAGCCCACCAGGCCATGGCCGATTTCTACAACGCCGCCAGCCGCGAAGAAATCATCTTCGGCAACAACATGACCACCCTGACCCTGCACATCAGCCGCTCGATTGCGCGCGAATGGCAGGCCGGGGATGAAATCGTCGTCACCCGCCTCGACCACGACGCCAATGTGACCCCCTGGGTGCTGGCCGCCCAGGATAAAGGCGTAAACGTCAACTGGGTCGATTTCGACGTTGAAGACGGCACGCTCGACCTGGATGGTCTCGCCAAAGCCCTCGAGCGCAAGCCGCGCCTGCTGGCGGTCGGGTATGCTTCCAATTCGCTCGGCACCATCAACCCGCTCAAGAAAATCATCGAAATGGCGCACGCCGCCGGGGCGCTGGTGTATGTCGACGCCGTGCAGTATGCCGCGCACGGGCCAATCGATGTGCAGTACCTTGATTGCGATTTCCTGGTCACTTCCAGTTATAAATTCTTCGGCCCGCATGCCGGAATTTTATTCGGCAAACGCGAACTGCTCGAACCGCTGTTTGCTTACAAAGTCCGCCCGGCGACGAACGACCTGCCGGGACGCTTCGAGACCGGCACGCAAAATCACGAAGGCCTGGCCGGGGTGCTGGGCGCGCTCGAATACTTCGAGTGGGTCGGTAAAACTTTTGGCTCCGAGCATGAAGAAGGACTGGCTGAAGAAGGTTACAGCGGACGCGCCCGGGAACTCAAAAAGGGGATGACCGCCATCCAGGCTTACGAGTTCGAACTCAGCCGGGGCTTGCTCGCCGCGCTGCAATCCGTTCCCGGCCTGACGGTTTACGGCCCGCAGGACATGCGCCACCTCGAGAACCGCGTCGCCACCTTCTCCTTCCGCCTGCGCGACCTGCATCCGCGTCTTGTGGCCGAAAAACTGGCCGAACAGGATATTTACGTCTGGGACGGTCACTATTACGCCATCAATATCAGCGAACGGTTGGGTGTCGAAGAAAGCGGCGGTATGGTGCGCGTGGGGGCCGTCCATTACAACACGCTGTATGAAATTGAGCGCTTGCGCGAGGTGTTGTTGGGGTTATGAGCCAAACCCAAATCATCGCCCAAACCGAAGCCTACGCCCGCGAGACGCTCACCGACGGCGGCGCGGGGCATGACTGGTGGCACGTTTACCGCGTCTGGCAGAATGCACTGCACATCGCCCAAAGCGAAAAAGTGGACCTGTTCGTCGTCGAACTGGCCGCCCTGCTGCATGACATCGCCGACCACAAATTTCACGGCGGCGATGAGACCATCGGCCCGAAAACTGCGCGCGCCTGGCTCGAAAAATTGAACGTGGATGAGTCGGTCATCGTGCATGTGACCGAAATTATCGCCACACTGTCATTCAAGGGCGCAAACGTCGCCACACCCATGCGCACTCGCGAGGGCATGGTCGTGCAAGACGCTGACCGCCTGGATGCCATCGGCGCGATTGGCATTGCGCGTGCCTTTGCCTATGGCGGCTCCAAAAACCGCCTGCTGCACGACCCGGGCGTCCCGCTCGAAATGCACGCCTCCTTCGAAGCCTACAAAAACAGTCCCGCCCCAACGATTAACCACTTTTACGAAAAACTACTGCTGCTCAAAGACCTGATGAACACCGAAACCGCCCGGGACATCGCCGCCGGGCGGCATGCCTACATGGAAGAATTCCTGGCCCAGTTTTACGTCGAATGGGAAGGGGCGCGCTGAATACAAAATCGGATGTATAATGTCCGAAAATCTCGCGCCGGGCGAGAAGAAGGAGATGTGATGATGAAAACTACCGATACCCTGACCACCCTGTTCCGCCACAACCTGTGGGCCAACTTGCGCCTGCTCGAAGAATGCGCCGTGTTGACCGCCGAACAACTGGAGTCCACCCAAACCGGCACCTTTGGCTCGATTCGCGACACCCTGGAACATATCGTCCGGGCTGAAAAGTCTTACCTGTCGCGTATCAGCACCGGACAGCGCTATCGCTGGCCCGAGGGCGCGCCGCCGATGACCATCGCCGAGATGACCGAATC
>JAWOIR010000343.1:0-3651 GCA_046484545.1 Anaerolineales bacterium | reverse complement strand
CTTCCGCGCGACATTGCCGAACTGCGAAAACTTTCCGGCATCGGGCGCTACACTGCTGCCGCGATTGCCTCCATCGCCTTCGGGCAGGATGTCGCCACCCTGGACGGCAACCTGAAACGGGTCTTCTCGCGCGTCTTCGATGTTGACCAGCCTGCCGACAGCCTCGCCGGGGAGAAAACGCTCTGGTCGTTGGCCGAAGCCAACCTGCCGTCGGGCCGCGCCGGGGATTACAACCAGTCCCTGATGGACCTGGGCGCCACCGTCTGCTTGCCCAAAAATCCGCTTTGCTTGCTTTGCCCCCTGGCCGAGCTGTGCCAGGCGCGTGCCCTAGGCGTGCAGGAGCAGCGGCCAGTGCTGAAACCCAAGCCTATCGTGCCGCACAAAATCAAAGGCGCGGCGGTTATTTTGCGGGATGGACTAGCGCTCCTGAATCAGCGCCCCGCCGACGGCCTTCTCGGCGGCCTGTGGGAATTCCCCTCCGCCGAAGTGGACGCGGACTCCGCTGAAGCCGTGTCCGCCGCCATTGAAACGGGATACCGGCTAAAAGTCCGCCCGCTGGCGCGCATGGACGCCGTCCGCCACGCCTACACCCACTTCAAACTGACGCAAATTCCCTGGCGCTGCGAACTCCTCCACATCCCCGAAGATTCGGCGCTCAAGTGGGTGGCTGTACCTGAATTATCGAATTACCCAATGGGAAAAGTGGACAGGGCGATTGCAGGGATGGTGGTTGGTTGATGGAGGATGGTTAATCGTTAATCGCAGCCATTAACCATCCTCCATTAACTATTAACCATCCACCTACTCCAAAAACCGTAAATACGTCTCAGTCGCGTTCTCGATGTCGCTATATTCCCCCCGGTAATACTCCGGCAGTAACTTTGCCAGTTGATACATCATCTCGTCCGCCATTTGCTGGCGGATTTCTTTTGTCACCCGCTGGCCGTGGTTGTCGAGCATAAACCGCCGTCCAACGCGGATGTTGAAATCGGTGCGTTTGAATTTTTTCACGTTTGCGCCGAAATTTTCACCGCCCCAGTGCGCAACCGGAATAAGCGGCGCGCCGCTTTTCAAGGCCAGCATCGCAACGCCACCGTGTGCGCGGAGCAGTTTTCCGCTGCGGCTGCGCGTCCCCTCCGGCGAAATGCCGAGGATGTAGCCTTTTTCGAGCATCTCCAGGCTTTTGCGCAGGGCTTCCATATCGGCTTCGCCGCGCCGGATGGGGATGATTTCCCACAGGTTGAAGACCCAGTTCAGGAACCAGTTGTCCCAGGTCTCGACTTTTGCCAGCGCAGTCGTTTTGGGGCGCGGCTGTAATTGGGTATACATGACTGGCGCTTCAACCATACCGGTATGATTGGCATAAGCCAGCAGCGGGCCTTCGTGAGGAATACTCTCCCAGTTCTCCTTGCGGATTCGGCATAAGATTTCCAGACCAAGCTTACAACCATAAGTCACAATCCAGCGGGCAATATTCATAATCGAGATTATACCTTTGCCGTGACCACTTCGAGCGCGTCTGGAATCAATTCCAGCGACAATTGTGCGCCCTTCAAGCAAAGAGTTTCGCCGTCGGCGTGGGCCGGAAAGTCGCCCTCCAGCGCGGTTACGGTTACTTTTTTCGAGCGGCGCATTTTTATTTCGGGCTGGCCTTCCTGCGTTCCCTGGATGAACATCGGAATCAGGCCGAAAATGCGTAGTTTCCCGGCGCGTTCAGCAATGCACAGGTCGAACAGGCCGTCATGCGGGTCGCTGTTGGGCGCCATGCGAAATCCACCACCCATGCGTTTGCCATTCATCACCGAGACCATCAGGGAATATTGCTCGATGGCGTCATCGTCCAGTTCGATTTTCAGGCGCGGTGGGGTGTAATAGAAAAAGACCGTCTGAAGCGCGCCGACGAGATAGGCCGGCAGGCCGCGCAGGAAGCGCAGTTGCAGGGCCGCAAACCCGACCGCCGCATCGAACCCGATTCCAATCCCGTTGCCGAAATAACGTCCGTCCGGGAAGTCCCCGCCCGATACTTTGCCGATGTCAACCTTGCGGCGATGCCCCTGCGCTAAGGTTTCCAGGCTGTCTTCGAGGTTGGTTGGAATGCCGACGCCACCGGCAAAGTCGTTGCCTGTGCCGATGGAAATCACGCCCAGGGCGGTGTGGTTGAAGCCCGCAGCGCGTGCCTGCATCAGCCCGTTCAAGGCCTCGTTAAAAGTCCCGTCCCCGCTGGCGCACACAACTACATCCCAGCCCTCGCGGGCGGCTTGCCCGGCCAGTTCGGCGGCATGCCAGGGTCGCTCGGTGCGCACCAGGTGATAGTCCAGGCCATGCTGTTTGCAAAAGGCCTCGATACGCGGGATGGACTTTTCCCCCAGTCCGCGCCCTGAAATGGGGTTGACGATGATGAAATGTCTCACATGATTCTCCTGAAATTGATGTATTCTTATAACCCCGCACAAAAAACAGAGTGACGTATTTGCCACTCCATTTTTTGCAACAGGAAACACAGGGCTGGTTTCCAGCCCGGAATTTACTTCTTCTTCATCTGCGCCCTGGTTTGCTCATCTACTCCTTCTTCGATGGCAACTCGCCCATATGTCGGTAGGGCGTTGGCCCGGCACCAAAAACCTGCCTGAACAGGCTGATAATTTCATCCTGTCCGTAGAGCGCCTGGTTATCAAGGACTTTTTTGAACATCTCCAACTCGCCGCACAGGTCGTGCATTTGTACATGAAAAGCCTTCAGATTTTCTTCGTTCACATCGTTTCGCAATTCACTGCCGGCATCATGGGCACGGTCGAGGGCCTGCATGGCGTTTTGGATACGTTCCATCATCAGTTCACGGTCAGTCATCGCGCACCTCCTGGTCGCATCCGCGCGTCCACTTTAAAGATAACATTTTTTCAGTGCGACTTCAAGCCTCCCCGGTAATCTTCGGGCGTATCCAGGTCCTTCAAAACCGTCTCATCGGCCTCGACATAAAAAATCTCAGCCTCGTGCGCCCGCAAAAATGCCCGCCCGGTCTCGGCGGTCATTAAATCCGGCCATAAATCGCGATGCACCAGCCAGGGATGACCGCGCCGCATCTGGTAACTGGGCAGGACAAGACGCGCGCCAGCCTGATTTGCCGCTGACACCACCCCCCGCGCGGACTGCGGACTCAGCTGGGGCTGGTCTCCCAGTGCGATGAGTGCGAACTCCGCATCCGGGCTGCTCGCCGTCAACCCTACCCGGACGCTGCTCATCATCTCCCCGGCTTCGTGCGCCGGGTTGACGACCGCCCGTACCGGCAACCCCTCCGCCGCCAGCCGCGCCACCTCCGCCTCAACCAACTCCCGCGCCCCACCGGTAATTACAAGAATTTCAAAATCTGCCCTCCCGTCCGTTTTCCTCCGTGATTTCGCTAAAGAGTCCGTTATCGCGTCCGTTTCCCTCCGCGAATCCGCTAAAGAGTCCGTTGTAGCGTCCGTTAACGTCCTCACCACCTGCCCCAACACCGTCGTTTCCCCCCACGGCAGCAGCATCTTCGGCTGCCCCATCCGCCGCGAAAGCCCCGCCGCCAAAATAATCGCCGTAATCTTTACCATTGTTTCATCCCTTCGTGCCTTACCATCCAATTTTGGTCTCGATACGCCGCAGAATGCGTGGCTACTCGAC
>JAWOIR010000304.1:0-13192 GCA_046484545.1 Anaerolineales bacterium | reverse complement strand
AGAACAGACTGGTTGATGGCCGATTGGGCGTCGATGGAGACACAGTGCGGGCCAAAGGCCAGGATGCCGTCAAAAACGTATTCGCCAAAGGAGCCGGTCAGTTGGGTGGCGGCCACAGGGTCACTGCATGTTCCAAAGTGCAAGCGAACTTCAACACTGGGGATACCCGGTTCACCCGTTTCACGGATTCCGTTGGCCTGCGCGCCGCCAGGGACGGCCACACAGCCAGCCGGAAGCGGGCTGGGTAACGGGCCTTCTTCGGGCAAGGCGCACAGGTCATGCCAGACAATGCCGCCAACCGCAGCTGAAGGCGGAGGAGCCACCGGCGGGCAGGCATCGCCTAAATCCACCCGAAAGGCGTAGACTTCGGAGAACGCCCCCAGGGTAGTGTCATTGATGCCCGCAACACGCCAGTAGTACACCTGGCAGTTTTCCAGGTCGCTGCCGGGACCCCAGTTGGTGGATGGGTTGCCCGTGCCGCCGCTCAGGCTGGTATCGGCAAAGTCTTCGTCAACAGACAAATCAATGCGATAGCCTTCGGGGTTACAGGATGAGTCGGGGTAGGCCCAGGTCAGGGTAGGAGACAGGGATGAGGCCGAGCCGCCATCTGCGGGGGAAACCAAAACCGGGGCAAGCAGTTCATCGGTGGGACAGATAGGCAGGCTGCCCGGCATATTACAGGCCGCCAGGGTAAGCGCGGCTACAAGTAAAAAACCAAACAGAGTTATTTTTTTCATTTTAGTTCCTTTCTATCCTTGAGGATATGCCTCTTTCATTAAGAGAAGATGAGATATGCTAAAAAAAAGCTCTCTGATATTTGCCGTGAAGAAGACCGCATTTTGGGGTGTGAGCGTGCGTACGCACACTCACACCCCAAAATGCGGGGGCTTATCACGGGAATTTCCAAAGAGCCCGTTTTCAACAACGATGTCGAATGATTTCACATGATAGGTCGAAAGACGCGGAAGCCCGTTCCTTTGTCCTGGACAAACGTCCCGGCTGGCTCGAAGGCCAATCGAATGACAATGTACAGGTCGCCGATTGCGCCAGCCGCGTTCAGAAAGATGCCAAGCAACAGGTAGGGCAGCCAGGAATGCGGAATGAAGGGCAGCAGGGTCATCCCAACCAGGCTGAGAAAAACGAGCGGGCCAAGCCCAATCAGCCAATAGATGCTTGTGCTGAAGTACCAGTCCGGTGCGGAAGCGTAGGCGTAAAGCAGTTTAAAGCCAAATTTTGGCCGTTCGCGAGTGTAAAGCCAGAAGAGAACGCCATGCACCAGTTCGTGCAGGATAATCGTTACGATAGTTACCGCCAAAATAGCCAGAATTGCCCAAAACGGAAGGGTGATTTCAGGCGCAACAACAACATCTGCCCTGAACCAATAGGCATATATGCCCAGCAAAAGCAAGACCACCAGCGCCCAGGGAATGGCCAGCAGTTGCAGCAACCACATCAAGCGTTTGTCTTTTTCGACATCCGCCTCCCAGGCCAGGGAGTAGGTTTCGGGGAGGGTTTTTGTTACTTTCATAAAACACGTCTCGCCCTCTCGATATCCGTCTTGATTTGGGAAATCAGGGCCTCAACCGAGGGGAATTTTTGCTCACCGCGCAGGCGTTCGACAAACTCCAGGCGCATAACCTTGCCGTAGTAATCACCGTAAGCGTCGAGCAGGTGGGCTTCGACGCGCTGGATGTTTTCGCCGCCGAAGGTGGGGCGCACACCGACGTTGGTAACTGCCGGGTGCTTCTGGCCCTCGACCCAGGCATAACAGGCGTACACGCCGTTGGCGGGCAGGGCCTTTTCCGCAGGGGGTTCGACATTCGCGGTGGGAATGCCAATTGTACGCCCGCGCCCGTCACCGGGGTTGACGGGGCCGCTCAAGGCAAAGTAGCGGCCCAATTTGGCGGCGACCCCGGCCACGTCCCCGTCAGCGAGTCGCTGGCGAATCACGCTGGAGGAGACGATTCCGTCCTCGAAATGGAGGGCCTCCACACGCTGGACATCAAATCCCAATTCCCGTCCAATTTCGGTCAGTTTCTCGTAGTTGCCGGCGCGGCCTTTTCCGAGGGCAAAATCATGGCCGATGAGCAGTTTATTAAGCCCAAAGTGACGGTGCATGAGGGCCATGTACTCTTCGGCGGTCTGACTGGCGATGGATTTGTCGAAGGTTTGGGTGACAACATAATCAACGCCGAGCGATTCGATAATTTCGGCGCGTTCTTCCGGGGTGGTCAGGCACTTCAGGTCTTTCACGCCAAACACGACCGCCGGATGCGGGAAAAAGGAAAGCAAAACGGCAGGCGCGCCGCTTTGATGGGCGCCTGCCGTGAGTTGTCGGATGATTTCCTGATGTCCGCGATGGACGCCATCGAAAACACCGATGGTCAGCCAGGCGCCTTGAAGGTGAAGGCCGTCCAGGGAGGTGAAATGTGGCATAGTGCGGTGCTCAGCCAACTATGAGAAGAAGACTTTTTTAGGTTGTAGTTCGTGCGTTTCAAGGTCCAACTGCATGAGGGCGACCAGTTCCCCGGCCATGCTGACGCCGCGCACGAAGTTATCGCCGACGGTGTGAACATCCGCCGGTGCAGGGACGCGGTGGCCATGCTTGACGGCTTCGACCTGGTCGGGGTCGAGTTCGACGGAGGGCCAATCGGACAGGGCTTCGGCAGCGGGGATCAGGTGCTGATACCAGTTGCCGGCGCGGAAGGCTTCCTGAAGTTTGCGCAGCGGGCTGGCATCGCGCAGGGAGAAGCGTCCACTTTTGGTGCGGCGCAGGCCAACCAGGTAGCCGCCACAGCCGAGCGCGTTGCCGACATCGTTTGCCAGCGAGCGGACATACGTACCGGAGGAGCAGTGAACATCGACCACAACTTCGGGGGGCGCCCATTCGAGCACTTCAAGGTGATGGACGGTAATTTTGCGCGGGGTGAGTTCTACTTCCTGACCTTTGCGGGCCATGTCGTAGGCGCGGCGTCCGTGCACTTTGACGGCAGAGTAGGGCGGCGGGGTTTGCTCGATTTCGCCTTCAAATTGTTTGAGCGCGGTTTCAAATTGTTCTTCGGTTATGCTGAAGGGGTCGGTACTTTGCTGCGTAAAGCGGCCATCGGCGTCGTAGGTGTCGGTCGAGGCGCCCAGGCGGATGATGGCCTGGTAGCGTTTATCCGACGCCGAGACATATTCACTCAGCCGGACTGCCGGGCCGAGCAGGATGACCAGCACACCGGATGCGCGCGGGTCGAGAGTGCCGGTGTGACCAGCGCGGCGGATGCCTGTCCCATTACGCACAGCCTGGACAACATCGTGGGAGGTCATCCCGACCGGTTTGTCTATCACGAGCACGCCTGAGATTGCGTTTTTTAAATCCTGGGTATCCATTTGATGAGTAGCCTCCTGAATGTGTCCCCTAAATTACGAAAGATCGAGCATTTGGCGAGTCTTTTCCAACACCAGCGGCTGGAGTTCGGCCAGCGTGCCAGGAATATCAGCCCCGGCGGCGGCAGGGTGGCCTCCGCCGTTGAAATGTTTGGCAACCGGGGAAACATCGACGCCCGGCTGCAAGGCCCGCCATGAAATTTTGACGCTGCCGTCCAGTTGTTCGACAAAAATCATACCCACTGCGTAGTCTTCAATGGTTGAGATGATGTTAATCAAATCGCCATCGTCGTTGCCGTTATAGTCAGAACGCAGGCGGTCATTGAGGGTCAGCGTGCCGTAGACAATCCCATGGTCACTTTTCAAACTGGAAAGTCCGGCTCCCCAATAGCGCGCGCTGGCAATTTTGCGACGATTGAGGGCGCGGTCATACAAATCTGGCATATTGATGCCGGTTTCCATCAGCTTGGCACACTGACGCAGGCTATCCGGGTTGGTGTTGGCAGTGCGGAAACCAAGGGTATCGGTCACAATACCAGTTACTAATGATGCCGCAACATCCTGGTCGATGTCAAGCCCCCAATGGGGGATATGGTCAGCCAAAATAGCGCAGGTTGCGACGGCGTTGTGCTCAATCACGTTGATTTCGCCATATTTTTCGTTGGTGACGTGATGGTCAATGTTAATATCCGGTTTGCGCATGGATTGAAACTGCGGGCCGGTGCGCTTGAAATCGGCGCAATCGACGGTAATGAACAGGTCAAACTCGGCTTGCGGCGCGGTTTTAACCTGTTCTGCGCCAGGCAAGTGGGCAAACAAGGCCGGGACACCGTCATTCAGTACCATTTCGACTTGTTTGCCGGATTTTTGCAGGGCTAATCCCAACCCCAGCAGTGCACCGATTGCATCCCCGTCGGGGCGGACGTGCGAAACGACTAAGATGTTTTTTGCTGAGGCAAATTTTTCGCGCACAGCCTGGTGGTTGTCAATGCTCATAAATCTCCATCAAGACCAGACAGGGTATACCACAATAGACGTAATTTGCCCCATTTTGGTTCCATGTCATTTTTTCTCTTCGTCTTTTATCTGTTTAAACAGTCGTTCGATATGCTCGGCGTTCTCAGGGGTGGGGTCCCAGTGAAAGCGCAGGCGCGGAAACGCGCGCAGTTCGACACGCGCCGAGAGTTCCCGGCGCAGGAATCCGCTGGCGTTCTCCAGACCTTCGAGAATTTCCTTCGAGCGCGCCGCGCCTTCGACTGCCGAAACGTAGATATTGGCATAAGCCAGTTCGCGGTCAACAGTCACATCGGTGACAAAAATCTGCGCCAGGCGCGGGTCGTTGATTTCTTTAATCAGCATTTCTGAAAGTTCCTGGCGGATGCGGTCAGAAATGCGCTGTAAACGTACTCCAGATGGCATTTTCTTCTTCTTTCAGGAACGGTCAGGAAGATTTCTCAAGGATATAGCACTCGATGACATCACCAACTTCAACGTCGTTGAAGTTTTTCAGGTTGATGCCGCACTCGAAGCCCTGGCGCATTTCGCGCACATCTTCTTTTTCGTGCTTGAGCGAGGAAATTTCGCCTTCATAGACCAGGTCGTCTCCACGATACATGCGCACCTTGCCGTTACGTCGAATTTCACCCTCGGTAACGCGGCAACCGGCAATCTTGCCAATCTTGGATACCGGGAAGACTGCCAAAACATTGGCCTTACCGGTTACTTTTTCGGCAAACTCAGGAGCAAGCATACCCTTGAGGGCTTTCTCGATGTCTTCGGTCAGGCGGTAGATAATGTCGTACAAGCGAATGGAAACGCCTTCAGACTCAGCCAGTCGCCGGGCAGAGACATCGGCCTGCACGCTAAAACCCACGATAATCGCTTTGGAGGCAGAAGCCAGCATAACATCGTTTTCACCGATATTGCCGGTTTCAGCATAGATGACCTTGACCGCAATATCGCCGGATGCAAGGTTGTTGACCTCTTTTATCAGTGGTTCGAGCGAACCTTGCACGTCGGCCTTGATGATGAGGCGCAGTTCCATGACTTCGCCAGACTTGAATTTGGCAAACAGGTCTTCAAGCGACAACTTGGAAGCGACCATTTGCTCCTTCTGGGCTTCCTGTCGCTTATAGACCACATCGCGGGCTGTCTTGTCGTTCTGGTACGTCTCAAAAAGGTCACCCGCCGACGGGACTTCGGCCAACCCCATCACGCGAACCGGCGTGGCAGGCCCGGCTTTTGATATCGGCTTGCCACGATAATCGAACATGGCCTTCAAGCGTCCATGCGCAGTGCCAGCCAAAACAACATCGCCGTTTTTAAGTGTGCCATTTTGCACCAACAAGGTTGTCATGACGCCTTTGGCCTTGTCGAGACGGGCTTCGATGACCGTACCAATCACCTTGCCCTGCGGGTTGGCGCGGATTTCGACCTCATCCGCCACCAGTAGGATGGCAGTCAGCAGGTCTTCGATACCGGTTTTTTCTTTGGCAGAAACCGGCACAACAGTCGTGTTGCCGCCCCAGTCATCAGGGACAAGTTCCTGCTCGGCCAGTTGCTGCTTGGTCCGGTCAGGGTTGGCGTTCGGACGGTCAATTTTGTTGAGGGCCACAATAATCGGCACACGGGCCGCTTTGGCGTGGGCAATCGCTTCTTTTGTCTGCGGCATGACGCCGTCATCAGCGGCCACCACCAACACGACGATGTCCGCGCCCTGGGCGCCGCGCGCGCGCATGGCGGTAAACGCGGCATGACCGGGGGTATCCAGGAAGGTAATCAGGCGGCCGCCTTTTTCAACCTGGTACGCGCCGATGTGCTGGGTAATACCGCCCGCTTCGCCCGCCGCCACGTCCGTCTGGCGGATGGCATCCAGCAGGGAGGTTTTTCCATGGTCGACATGCCCCAGAATGGTGACCACCGGCGGACGCGCCTTCAGATCGCCTTCCTTTTCATCGGCAATCTTCTGGCGCCAGAGCGGCACCTCGCCCGATTCGGACGTTTCTTCTTCCAGCACCGATAGCGGGACAGCCTCCCAGCCAAACTCGGCAGCCACAATCGCGGCCGTATCAAAATCAATCGCCTGGTTAATGCTTGCCATGACCCCATTGGCCATCAGTTTCTTGATGGCGTCAATCGGGCTGACCTTTAATTTTTCTGATAAATCGCGGACAGATATGCCCGACGGGAGTTCAATTCTTTTTTCACTCATTGCGACACCTCCAACAAAATATTGCATCCGCCACTGCAAGGGTAGTGATTGCTATGCCGCTTGAGCGTAACCGTTCAATTACGACACCATGCTACTCACTCATCTCGCTGACGGTAGTTTCCGGCAGGGTGGACATAAATTCTTCCAACCGCTGCCGGTCTTCCGCGCTAAGGGACGTTTTCAAAGCGTTTGCCAACGCCCCTTTCAAACCGCGCTCCCAGCATGAGCGTTGATTGTGCAGGTAGGCCCCCCGCCCGGAAATTTTCCCGGTTGGGTCAACCAGCACCCCCTCTGTAGTCCGCACCACCCGCACCAATGCCCGTTTCGAGAGCACGTCGCGGCAACCAACGCAGGTTCGCTGTGGAATATGCTTAACAGGTTTTCCTTTTTTCTTGCTCACCTCAACACCAAATTTCAACGAGCATATCTACCAGGCGTCTTCGTCCCAATCATCGCCGCCGCGCTTGTGTTTCTTGCGCCCGACAACCTCGCCCAGGTCTTCATCAAATTCAAGGACAACCGATTTCTTGCCCTTCTTGTTTTTCTTCGACTTCTTGTCAGAATCATCTTCATCTTCGGAAGGTTCTGCAACTGGCTGGACTGCATCCGCGCGCAGTTTGAACATTTCCTCGAAGGACATGCTCTCGCCTTCTTCTTCCTTGACTTCCGGCTGCGATACTTCAGCCTCTGTCTCTGGCGTCTCTTCAACCGCTTCCGGCTGGACTTCTTCGGTCACGGCTTCTTCGGTTGCCGCTTCTGCGCTGACATCTTCTTCCGCTGCGGGGGCTTCTTCAACAGGTAACTCCGCCTGCGGCTCTTCTTCCACTGGGGCTTCAAATTTTGCTTCGGCAACCGCTTTTTCAATCGCCTGGGCAGCCTTGGTGCCAATGCCTGGCAGGCCCAGAACCTTGTCAGGGTTGGCCTTCATCGTCAGGATTAAATCGCCGGCGGTCAGATAATCGGCTTCGGTCAGGATGTTAAAGACATGCTCTGGCAGTCCCAGCGTGTCCAGCGCGGCTTCAAAGGCCGGTTCGCCAATTTCCGTGCGCAGCGCAGCTATCTGTTCCTGGTCGGCTTCCTCGGCAGCCTTCTGCTCGTCGGCAACCCGGCGCTCGACACGCTCGACAAATTGGGCCAACTGGCTATATTCCTCAGGCGCAAGCGGACGACTATCGGCCTTCTTTTGCAGGATTTCAGCCACCTGAACCATCTTATCGGCTTCATCGGCGGCAATGTGCTGCATATCCGGCTCGGTTTGGGCGCGCTGCAAAGAATCCGCAGCCGCCTCCAACACCGATTTGATGTCAATGCGCCAGTTGGTCAGTTTGGCCGCCAGGCGCGCGTTCTGACCATCGCGCCCAATCGCCAGCGAGAGTTGGTCTTCCATCACCACCACGGTGGCGGTCTTTTCAGGCTCGTTAAGATAAACGCCCGAAATCCGCGCCGGGCTGATGGCTTTCTGGATGTAAATTATCGGGTCAGGACTCCACTCGATGATGTCAATCTTCTCGTCGTGCAATTCCTTCACAATCGCCTGGATGCGCACACCCTTGACGCCCACGCAGGCGCCCACCGGGTCCACCCCGGCCTGTGTCGCAGAGACGGCCACCTTGGCGCGCTGACCCGGCTCGCGCGAAATGGCGCGAATTTCGACAACGCCATGATAAATTTCAGGCACTTCGGTTTCCAGCAGGCGGCGCAGGAAATTGCGATGCCCACGCGAAAGCACGATTTGCGGGCCGCGCGGCCCATCTTTGACTTCGATAATAATGGCACGCACACGGTCATGCACACGGAAACGCTCATTCGGGATTTTCTGGTTGGCAGGCATCACGCCTTCGGCCTTCATATCCAGCCCAATCGTGATGGCCTGGTTGCTGACAGCCTGCACCACACCGCTGACGATTTCGCCCAACTGACGCTCGAAGTGGCTCATCTGCGCGTTGCGCTCCGCCTCGCGGATACGCTGCTGGATGACCTGGCGGGCGGTCTGGGCGGCCACGCGGCCAAAATCCCTGGGCGTGGTTTCAACGATGACCATATCCCCCAACTCAGCCAGCGGGTTGACCTTGTGCGCATCTTCCAACATCACCTCGGTGCGCTCGTCCACCATGTCCTCGACGACTTCCTTTTCAGCGTAAATCGTCACCTGACCGGTGCTGGGGTCCACCTTGGCCTCCACATGCTGGGCCGTCGAAGCATTCACCGCGCGCCGATAGGCCGACACCATGGCCGACTCAATCGCCTGCAGGATAATCTCCTTGGGCAATTGCTTGTCTTCCAGCACGTCGTTGAAAGCCATTAAAAACTCATTTTTCATCTTGCACGTACTCCCGGTGTAAATAGCAAATGTCCGCTACAAGCAGAAAAGTGGGGGTTGCCCACTTTTCGGTGCGTGCGGTATTGGTCGAACACTCTTATTTTAGCATACTCATGATAAAGCCGCAAGGAAACCCTCTCTCCAAAACGGATTTTCCTGAACAAAAAACACAATTCCCGGTTCTTGATATTTGCCGTAAAGAAGGCCGTATTTTGGAATGAGTTAAAATGCAATCCTTATCCTCCAAAGTTGTGATGTAGTGCCCGTGGTCACAAATGCGCAGCATGGTATTGCGCGTCCATGCTCTTGTAAAAAGCGCAATTTGTGACCGGGACGGGTATAGCAACGCCAAAATCGAAAGGAGCACCATGAACCGGGAAGAACGTAATGAAAAAATCGAATTATATGGCCGGGGCTTTGAAATGCTCATGGAAACCCTGAATGCGATTCCACGCGAAGCCTGGAAGTTCAAACCCGCCCCCAACGAGTGGAGCATTCACGAGGTCATCGTCCATCTGGCCGACAGCGAAACCAACAGCGCCTTGCGGGCGCGATTGCTGGCCGCCGAGCCGGGACACCCGGTCATGGCCTACGACCAGGACAAATGGGCGTCCGCGCTCAACTACCACGACCAGGATGTCGACGACGCCTTGCAAATGACCAAATATGCGCGCTTGACAACCTACAAGTGGCTGAAAACCCTGCCCGACGAAGTCTTCGACAACACGGTCTTGCATCCTGAATACGAGCAACCTTACTCGTTCGATAAATGGCTCGATATTTACGCCGGGCACATTCCCGGCCACATTGCCCAGATAGAAGCCAACCACGAATCCTGGAAATTTGCTTCCTGAGGTTCTCTGATATTTGCCGTAAAGAAAGCCGCATTTTGGGGTGTGAGAGCGCGTACGCACTCTCACACCCCAAAATGCGGGGGCATATCACGGGAATTCCCAAAGAGCCCTTCCTGATTCCTTGTCGCAGGAAGAAGACGTGATATAATCTTGCCGCTATGATGTACGCTTTCCGACTCGCGCAACCCATTTTCGCCGCCTTTCGTGGCTTTACTTTCACAGGGCTTCCTCGAATCGCGCCTGTTGCCCGGAAAGCCTGACCAAAAGTCATATTCGTTCGTTTTCACCGCGCCGCAGGAACATCCTGCGGCGCGTTTTTTATTTTTTACCACAACGTAAGGGCGACCCTTCAAGGCCATCAAAACCGCTTATTCACCCTGGCGGGTCGCCCTTACTGCCATATACACAAGGAACACCACCATGATTCAAATCTCCATCTCCAACGCCAGCCTCATCCTCGGCGCCAAAGCCATCTTCCGTAACCTGAACTGGGAAATCCAGCACGACCAGCGCATCGGCCTGATTGGCCCCAACGGCGCGGGCAAATCCTCGCTACTCAAACTCATCACCGGCGAACACAGCCCCGAACCCGGCGGCAACGTCATCCGTTTACGCGGCGTCACCGTCGGCTACCTGCCCCAACAACCGGAATTGGAGATATCCCAGACCGCGCTCCAGTCCGCGCTGGAGGGAAATCCGCGCCTGTGGCAGGTCCTCGCCGAACTGGAGGACGTCGAATCGCGCCTGGGCCTGCCCGCCGTTTACGAAAATTCCTCCGCGCTGGAGCGGACTCTCGCCGCCCATGAAAAACTGCTCGAAGAATATGCCAGCCTCGGTGGCGACGGCTACCCGGCCCGCGTCCGCCACCTGCTGCTCGGCCTGGGCCTGCCCGAAGGCGACCTCGAAAAGCCCCTCAGCGTACTCTCCGGCGGACAGAAAAAACTGGTCGGCCTGGCGCGCCTGCTGCTGCTCTCGCCCTCTGTCCTGCTGCTCGACGAACCCGACAACCACCTCGACCTTCCCGGTAAAACCTACCTCGAAAAACTCATCCGTGAATACCCCGGCGCAGTCGTCATCGTCTCGCACGACCGCTACCTGCTGGATGCCGCTGTCACCCACATCGCCGAAATCGAAGAAGGCAAAATCACCACCTTCACGGGCGATTACTCCAGTTACATGCTCGACAAGGAAGAACGCCTGGCCCGCCAGGAAGAACTCTACGGCGTGCAGCAGCGCGAAATCGGACGCATGGAAGCCGCGATTAAACGCCTGGCCCTGTGGGGCAAAATCTACGACAACGAGAAATTCGCCCTGCGCGCCAAAGCCATGCAAAAACGGCTCGACAAAATGGACAAAATCGAAAAGCCCATCAGCGAACGCCGCCGCATGGACTTGAAATTGAGCGGCTGGCGCGGCTCGAACAAAGTCCTCGAACTGGTTAATCTGCACAAAGCCTTTGGCCCGCGCCGCATCCTGGATGGCGTAGAAGACACTCTCTGGCACGGCGAGCGGGTCGGGCTGATTGGCCCGAACGGCTCCGGCAAATCAGTGCTGATGCGCCTGCTGTTGGGAAAAGAAACGCCCGACGCGGGCGAAATCCGCATCGGGCCAAGCGTCAAGGTCGGCTATTACGCCCAGGAGCACGAAACCCTCGATTTCAACCAGACCGTGCTGGACGCTGTCCGCTATGGCGGCAACATGAGCGAATCGCGGGCAGTCTCCTTCCTGCTGGGCTACACCTTCACCTATCAGCAATGCCAGCAGAAAATCGGCGAACTCTCCGGCGGCGAGCGCAGCCGCCTGCAACTGGCCCTGCTGGTGCTATCCGGTGCCAACTTCCTGTTGCTCGACGAGCCGACCAACAACCTCGACATCGCCTCCGCCGAAGTGCTCGAAAACGCACTGGGCGAGTTTGTCGGTACAGTGCTGGTCATCTCGCACGACCGCTACTTCCTCGATCGCACCGTCGACCGCATCCTGACTATTGAAGACAGCCAGTTGGTCGGTCATTTGGGCGGGTACAGCGATTATTTGGCGGGGCAGGTGTAAAACAACGTACCGCCACCTTCAGGCGGTGTATATTGCCTGGGCAGGTGTAAAATTGAACCTGCACTTGTCATTTCGAGCCGCACAGCGGCGAGAAATCTTGCATGACTCCGGTCAGGATTTCTCTGTCGCCGCAAAGCGGCTCCCTCGAAATGACAAGATAGGGTTTTATTTCAGCATTTACACAAAGAGGACACCATGATACTCAGCGAAATCAACTTTTTTTCCGAATCCCTGGGCATACGCGCGACGATGGGCGTCATCCTACCGCAACCCGGCCCCAACGAGCCGCTCAAGCCGCCTTTCCGTACCCTGTACCTGCTGCACGGCCACTCCGACGACCACACCGCCTGGCAGCGCTGGACATCCATCGAGCGCTACGTCGAGGGGCTGAATATGGCCGTTATCATGCCGAACGTGCACCGCAGTTTTTATACCGACATGAAGCACGGAGGCCGCTACTGGACGTTCGTCAGCGAAGAAGTGCCGGCCCTGGCGCGCAGCATTTTTCCGCTCTCAGCCGCCCGCGCCGACAACTTTGTCGCTGGGCTTTCGATGGGCGGATACGGCGCGTTCAAAATGGCACTGGCGCACCCGGAGCGTTTTGCGGCAGCGGCCAGCCTTTCAGGCGCGGTTGACATCCGCTACATTGTCAATGACGACGAGCCCGACCAGGACGAAGAATGGCTGGCCGGAATGCACAACATCTTCGGCCCGGACCTGAAACAGGTTGCCGACGGCCCCGAAGACCTGCGCACCCTGGCCCGCAAAGCCGCCAGCGCCTCTGAAAAGCCGCGCCTGTATCAGTGCTGCGGCACCGAAGATTTTCTTTACCAAAACAACCTGAGTTTCCGCGACTTCGTCCGCAGCCTGCCCCTCGACCTGACCTACGAAGAAGGCCCGGGCGAACACAACTGGGACTATTGGGACAAAATGATTCAGCGTGTGCTGGCCTGGATGACAACCTGACCCCATTTTAGCCGAAATGGGTATACTTGGCACACCATGCTGAAAACATCCCAACCACAACTGCTGCTCGACGCGCAAGCCGAACTGGGCGAAGGCCCGTTTTGGGATTCCACTCATAAACGCCTGGGCTGGCTCGATATTCTCAAGGGCCGCCTGCACACTTATCATCCCGACACAGGCAGCGACGATTTCATCGAACTGGGTCAGCCCGTCGGCTGCGCGGCGCCCTGTCGCACTGGCAAGTTGATTATGGGATTGAAAGAGGGATTGGCTTTCTTTCATCGAGAGACCCACCAACTGGACTGGATTGCGCACCCCGAATCCGAGCTGCCCAACACCCGCTTCAACGACGGCAAATGCGGCCCCGATGGGCGTTTCCTGGCCGGGACGATGGACATGGGCGAGCAAAACCCCAGCGGG
>JAWOIR010000230.1:0-9489 GCA_046484545.1 Anaerolineales bacterium | reverse complement strand
GCTGCTTGTTGCCCGTTAATTTCTTCGTACTCCTCAAATTGCCACCGGAACTCACCGCTTTCATCTCCCAGCGATATCGTCCATGCTACCTGTGAAAAGGTAGGCAATAATGTATTCACCTCGTTCAAGGAGACAATATTGTTTATTCCTGCCACTGGCTGGGCTTCTCCTGGCGCAGGCAGTGCGGCGGGCTCTGTTGGTCTGGTTTGTTCGATGTCTGCATCCGGGGGAGATGATTCGGGTACCGTTGTTCCGGGCATGCAGGCCAGCGTGACCAGTAGGATGGCCGCAACTGCAAAGAATATTTTGTCCACTCGTCCTCTCTTCTTGTTCATGTGCTTTCCTTTCTTGTGTTATGACTGGTTTTCATCATAAACACAGGCTATGCAAGTCTTCCTGTATGTGGGGAGACCCGTTTAGGCGCGGCACACGTATTACTGGCGGATGGAAGGTGAAACATACCGGGGATTAAAAACTCTTGCCGGGGCAAGCATACAGACACCTGGGCCGAATTCGGTCTGGTTGTTTCTGTTTGCAACGAATAAGCGTTGGCTGTCTGAAAAACATTCCCCCCAGCGAACTCGCAGGGGTGCCTGAGGAAGAACACGTGTACCGCCTCAGTCCCCGGATTCTTGTTTACCCAACATCATTATACACGATTGACTGGCGCAGAACTGCAGATAGTGAAGCCTTTCACTTTTGTATTTGCTTTTGGGCTGTGGGAAAATTCGATGACATCGGGAAAATACATCAACAGACCCGCCAACCTGGCGGGTCTGTTGTAATCAGGTGCAGGCTATTTTAGCTCGCGGCGGAAAAATTCTGGCAAGGCAAAAGCAGCGCGGTGGACGTCCGGGTTGAGATAATTCATTTGCCCCGGCGGATAGGCACGGGTGAGTCCGTTCTGCCAGGGGGTGTCAGAAACGTACATGAACCCAATTCCGCCGCCAGGGTAGGTCGGAATTTGGGCATAGTAGTAGTCCGGATTCTTTGCCAGTTTACTTGCGAATCCATGGATTTCCTTGATGAGAGCGGTGTCGAAATAGGGCTGTTCGCACTGGGTGGCAATCGCGCCGCCGGGATTGAGCGCGCCCCACATCAATTGCATAAATTCATCGCTGAACAATCGCTCGGCCATGCCAATCGGGTCTGTGGTATCTGAGACAATCACATCGAAGGTGTTGCCGGGGATGGCGAGATACTCGAAAGCGTCCTGCACGACCAGTTTGGCCTTGGGGTGATTCCACGGGTCGCCAAATTCAGGGAAATATTGGCGCGAATATTCGACCACTTTTTCATCCAATTCGCAAACGACAACTTCTTCCATCGAGGGATGGCGTAGCAGCTGTTGCAGTGAGCCGCCATCGCCGCCGCCTACCACCAGGGCACGACGTGGATTTTCCACCGCCAGGGCCGGGACATGGGTAATCATCTCATGGTAGCCCATGTTATCGCGCTCGGTCAGCTGGATGATTCCGTCCAGGATGAGCGCATTGCCGAAAAATTCGGTCTCGACCACTTGCAGGAACTGGTATTTGGTCTGCTCTTCAACCAGCACGCGCTTGACGCGCAGGGCCTTGCGATAATATGAGTGCAGTTCTTCAGTTAGCCAGATATTGTTCATAGCGCAAACTCATGCATCGCAGGATGCGGCGCGGTGTGCACAGCGGCGTCACGGTCGAGGCGGCGCAGGTTGTACGATTGCGCGCCAAAAGCAGTTTTGATGTTTTCAACCAGCGGGGTCATATCCATGCCCAGGTTACAGGTAAACAGGTCGATGGCGCAATAGCCGTATTCGGGCCAGGCATGCAGGCTGGCGTGCGATTCAGCCAATAACAGAAAACCGGTAAATCCATGCGGGCTGAACTTGTAAAAGCCCTCGTCTATTACAGTCAGGCCACTTTCACGCACAGCGCGTGAGAAAAGTGCATAGGCATGCTCGCTGTTGAGCATGATTTCTGCTGAGCAACCGGATAGGTCGCAAATATAGTGTTCCCCAAGTCGCAGGGTTGTGTTCAATCTTGCCTCCAGGTGAGAAAATAGATAACGGGGATGGATTTTATCCGAGCGCGGCCTGGCGTCAATCTCTGGATGGCATGAATTTTCGTCAGATTTTTAGCTCAAGACGTTCGATTCTGAATCTAAAAATCCGTTTTCGTCACAATTGTGATGTCTTTTTGTCGTTTTCGGAATGATTGGATTGAACCAGTAAATTTGTTGTGCTTTCTGAATTCATATTTGAGTCGGCAGGTGTCATGCATGCCTTTTTGAAAGGTATTGACAGTTCAGCTTATTTGCTGTAATATGTGACCGTTTTTGATTAAATAGTCAAACAGGATACTTTTATGCCAAAATCATTCTCCGATACCGAACGCGAATACATCAAAAAAAGGCTGGTAGAAGTCGCTGAGGAATGTCTCTTGCAGTATGGCCTGAAAAAGACCACGGTCGATGAGATTGTGCAGCGGGCCAAAATTCCCAAGGGCACTTTCTACCTGTTCTATGCTTCGAAGGAATTGCTCTTCTTCGATGTCTTTATCGCCTTTCACGACCGCATACACGCCGACCTTTTTGCCGAGATAAATAAACTTCAAGACGATGTTGGCCCGGAGCAGGTGACGGAGGTTATTTTTGGTCTCTATAAAAAAGTGGAAAATTCTTTTATGTTCCGGTTTTTTATGGATGGCGACCTTGAATTACTTTTTCGAAAATTGCCGCAGGAGGCCATCGACGCGCATGCCGACAAGGATGATTTAAGCATCCGGCAACTGGTTTCCCTTGTCCCCGGCATAAAGGAAGAGAAGGCCGAAGTTTTTAGCGCCGCGCTACGGGCCATCTTTACGTCAATGATGTACAGGCGCGAGGTGGGCGAGGCTATTTTTGACGATGCGCTCAAAGTTATGATTCATGGTGTTGTGTTGCAAATGTTCGAAGGAGCTGAAAAATGATAAGCGTACAGGATTTGCGTTTTAGTTATACTGATAAGCCTTTTATCGAGGGGGTTACTTTCGGTGTGGCACGCGGCGAGATTTTTGGCTTTTTAGGCCCTTCAGGGGCGGGAAAAAGCACCTTGCAAAAGATACTCACCGGCCTGATAAAAAAATATTCTGGGCAGGTGACGGTCAACGGGCAGGATGTTTGCAATCATAATGGCTCTTTTCACGAAAGCATCGGCGTGGATTTTGAATTTCCCAGCCTGTATGAAAAATTGACCGCCCGCGAGAATTTGCGTTTCTTTGGCTCGCTCTACCAAAAATGTCGGGATATGGACGAACTGCTCGATAGCGTTGGTCTGCTCTCCGAAGCCGACAAAACGGTCGCGGATTACTCGAAGGGGATGAAGTCGCGCCTCAATTTCATCAAGGCCCTGCTTCACGACCCGGATATTCTTTTTCTCGACGAGCCGACCTCCGGCCTGGACCCGTCGAATGCCCGCAATATGAAAGACATCATCCTGGCCGAGAAAGCCAGGGGGAAAACCATCATCCTGACGACGCATAACATGTACGACGCGACCGAACTTTGCGAGCGGGTGGCTTTTATTATCGATGGAAACATCCGCGCGCTCGATACGCCCCGCAACCTGATTATGTCGAAAGGCGCATCGACCATCGAGTATGTGTACTTGAATGCTGGCAAAGAAATTACCGGCCAGACCGCGTTGAATCAAACTGGGAGTGACACCTTGTTGCAAAACCTGTTGCGTGAGAACAGACTGCTCGCGATACACAGCAGCGAACCCACGCTCAATGATATTTTTATGGAAATTACCGGAAGGCGATTGCAATGAAACTGTTGGTGTTGTTGCGTGGGGACGTGCGCTTTCAGTTCAAATACGGGTTTTACCTGCTGTATCTCTTTTTTGCGCTGTTCTATATTGGCCTGCTGGCCGCTTTGCCGCAGGATTGGCGTCAAAAGGCAGCCGTGCTAATGGTCTTTTCCGACCCGGCGGCGATGGGGCTTTTTTTCATGGGCGCAATCGTGCTGTATGAAAAGAGCGAGCGCGTGCTGGATAGCCTCGCTGTTTCGCCAATAAAAGTACAGCATTATGTGTACTCGAAACTCTTGTCCCTTGCGCTGATTTCCACAGCGGTTGCCCTGGCAATTGGCGCTTTTGGCGGCATTCTCGCACGCCCGTTGTATTTCCTGGCGGGTGCGCTGATTGGCTCCCTGCTGTTTTCAGCCTTGGGCCTGATTATCGCGGCGCGCATTCATACGCTGAATGAATTTATCATTTTCACAGTTCCCATCCAAATCTTTATTAATATCCCCGCGCTTGTGTATCTTTTTGGCTGGCAGCCCGTCTGGTTGCTACTGCATCCGGGCGTCTGCATGATTGAGTTGTTCAACGCCGGGCCTTATGCGCCGCTTGCACTCCTGATTCTGATTGCCTGGACAATCCCCGTCATCGCCTATACGAGCCGTGTTGTTGAACGCGCCTTCGAATCGCTTGGAGGGGTAAAACTATGAAAATTCTGCTGCGTTCGTTTGCGATGTTCATTCGTCAGATTACCGAAGATTACATGCTGGTTGGCGTTATAGTCGCGCCTATCCTGATGGGGGTCGCATTTCGTTTCGGCCTTCCGTTTGCCGAAGGACTGCTGACCAGTCAACTCTCTGTTTCGCAGGTTCTCTCCCCGTATTACCTGCTTTTCGACCTTTTCATGTGTATTGCGACACCCTACTTCTTTTGCTTCGTCTCGGCATTGGTTATGCTGACCGAATATGACGAAAACATGGTCAACTATCTTGCAGTAACGCCGCTTGGCAGGCGCGGTTATCTCGTCTCGCGCCTTGTCTTGCCTGCCATCCTGTCATTTGCGGCCTCCATCCTCATCATGCGCTTTTTTGCGCTCACCCACTGGGACTGGCCGCTGTTGCTCGTGGCTTGCGCGCTTTCCTGCCTGATGAGCGTCGCAATGGCGCTGATGCTGGTCTCGCTCTCCAGCAACCGTGTCGAAGGCATGGCGCTCGGCAAGATGGCAAATATTTATACGCTGGGCTTGCTTGTCCCGTTTTTTATCCCCTCCTGGCCGCAATACCTGTTTGCACCATTGCCCTCTTTCTGGGTTGCAAAATTGTGCATCGATGTCGATTACTTCTTCCTGCTTCCGGCCCTGCTGACCTCCATCCTGTGGCTGTGGGCGCTTTATGCCAGGTTCGAGCGCAAACTGGTTTGAGTCCTGGTCTAACCCAGCAAATCAGTCTGATACATCTCGGCAAACAGGGCCGGTTGGCCACCGGTGTTCCAGAACAAAACTGTCTCGCCGGGTTTGAAAAATCCCTGTCGAATTAGGTCAATCATACCGCCCGCCGCGCGCCCGGTATAGACCGGGTCAAGCAGGATGCCCTCGGTTTTGGCAAATAACTGCACCGCCTCGCGCTCGATGTCTGTCAGCACGCCGTACCCGGCTTTACAGTAGGCGTCCGTTGCCAGCACATCTTCGGGACGAAAATCGATGCGCGTTCCAAGCCGGTCACTGGCTTCCGTTGCCAGGGCCGAGACATGCGCCTTGAGCCAGGATTCCGTTTCGTCGATACTCACCCCCAGCACTTTCCCATTAAAGCCAAAGGCCCGCTGCCCGAGCAGCAACCCGGCATGAGTCCCGCCGCTGGATGTGCCGAAGACCATCCACTCGGCTTCCAGCCCCTGGCTGAGAAATTCCTGCATTGCAAAGGCGTATCCCAAAGCCCCGGTCGGATTCGAGCCGCCATACGGGACAAGGTAGGGGCGTTTGCCATCCGCCCAGGCCTGGTCGAGGGTCTCTTGCAGAATCCGGTCACGGTCGGCGCGGTCAGCGACAAAGACAAATTTGGCCCCGAACAGGCTATCGAGCAGGTAATTGCCGGTTGGCGCGTCGGGTTTTTGTCCACTTAAAACCAGGATACACTCAAACCCGTATTTGGCGGCGGCTGCGGCAGTCTGGCGGCAGTGGTTGGATTGCAGCGCACCGGCGGTGATGAGCGTTTTTGCGCCGTTGGCCTGCGCCTCGGCGACGAGAAATTCCAGTTTGCGGGTTTTGTTGCCGCCCAGCGCCAGGCCGGTCAGGTCGTCGCGCTTGATGAACAGGCGCGGCCCGCCCAGATGGGCCGAAAGGCGCGGCAGGGCCTCGATGGGCGTCGGCAGGTTGGCAATTTTTTGGCGCGGGATTTGATTCATGCTTGTTTCCTTTTGCGGGTAATCGTCACCAGTGTGACATCATCGTCCTGCTCGGCACCAGACCGAAATTCCAGCAAGGCGTGCTCGAGCGAGTCACGCGTTTGCGCGGCAGATTGGGCGGCGCAATGGTCAAAGGTTTCGCGCAGGCGCTTGTAACCGAACGGTTCACCCTGCGGGTTGCGGCAATCGAGCATGCCGTCCGAGAAAAGAATCAGCGTGCCGCCCGGCGGGATGATAACCGACTGCTCATCGAGCAGAATGGGGTCGAGGATGCCAAGCGGCTGTCCGCTCCCGCCCGGAATTGGCCGGGAGCCCTGCCCCGCTTTGTGCAGGAGCGGAATCTCATGCCCGGCGCGGGCATAAGTAAATTCGCCGCTGCGGTTGTCGAGCATACCGTAAATGCCGGTTATAAACAGGTCGGTCTCCTCGCGCGAAAACAGGTAGTGGTTGACACGCCGCAAAACCTCGCCCGGATGGTCGCAGTGGAAGGCCTCAGCGCTAATCAGTGCATGCACACGGGCCATAAACAACGCTGACGGAACACCCTTGTCAGCCACATCGCCAATCAGGATGCCGACGCGGTGCTCATCGATGCAGAACAGGTCGTAAAAATCCCCGCCGATGGCGCGGGCAGGGTCCATGAATGCGGCAAAATCGAAACCCGGTAAGTCGGGCATTTGTTTGGGCAAAATCGAGATTTGGATCTCGGCAGCCAGTTGCAATTCCTTCTCCAGTTTTTCCTTGGCAATAATTTGCGACTGGGCGGCTTTTAACTCGTCGTAGGCTTGCTGCAGTTCGCGGTTTTTGGCGAGAATTTCGCGATAAGTAGCGGTGTTGGATGCATCCAGCCGCTCGCTCAGAATGCGGGCAAGGTTAAAAATTACTCCTGGCTGGCGGCGTAGCAGGGAGTCGAAATCGGCGCGGGTCAGCACCCATAATTTGCTATCCTGCGCGCTGCGGACACTGGCGGTGCGTTTGCCGCCGGGCAACACCAGGCTCATTTCGCCGACATATTCCCCACTAGCGCGCCGGGCCATCACTTTTTCGTCCGCTGTGCCTTCGCCGCGTAGGACGTGCAACTCCCCCTCTATGACCAGGAAGAGAGCGTCGCCTGGCTCGCCTTCGTGGAATAGGACTTCCCCGGCCTGCAATATTTTGACCGCCATTGTATGAGCCAGGATTTCGATTTCCTGCTTGGGCAGGTCGTAAAAAAATGGAATGCGGCGCAGGAGTTCTTCGTTCATCGGGATTCTTCTTTACTGGAGTGGTTTGTCGAAACGCTGGATTTCGACCAGGTAGCCGTTGGGGTCGCTGAAAAAACAGTGATAAATGCCGAATTCAGGGTTGTGGCCCGGAGCCTTACTAAATTGTACGCCTTTTTTGCGTAAAATTTCATAACGCTCATCAACATCCTCGCAGACCAGGGTTAAAATAACTCCTTGCGGCGCGGCGGATTCGAGATGCTGGCAAAAACCGATGAAACCATTGCCGCTGGTTCGGAAAATACAGCAAACGCCCTGGTCGCGGACGAGTTCCAGACCCAGAATATCCTCGTAGAAGCGGGTCGTGGCGTCCAGGTCAGCGGTGTGCAGGAAGGTGATGGTTTGACTGAATTGGATGGGCATGGATTTATCCTCCAGAACTTAATCTTATCATGCTGAAACACAGGTTCTCTGGTATCTGCCGTAAAGAAGGCCGCATTTTGGGGTGTGAGAGCGCGTACGCGCTCTCACACCCCAAAATGCGGGAGCTTACCATGAGAATTCCCAAAAGAGCCGAAACACATTTACTTGTGCGCTTATTTCGGTTAAAATTTGTCTGACATATTTTCCCAAATCACCCCAGGAGAACCCATGAGCCAAAAAAAACTTGCTGTAATCGCCATCGGTGGCAATTCACTCATCAAAGATGACAAGAATGTTACGGTGGACAGCCAGTACCAGGCCGCAAAAGAAACCTGCGAGCATATTGCGGATATGATTGAACAGGGTTGGGAAGTTGCCATTGGTCACGGCAACGGCCCCCAGGTTGGTTATATCCTGCGCCGCTCTGAAATCGCTGCCAAGACCGCCGGAATGCACGAAGTCCCCCTTGATGTCTGCGGTGCTGATAGCCAGGGCGCCATCGGCTACGCCCTGCAACAGAATTTACAGAACATCCTCTACCAGCGCGGAATCAAAAAGAAGGTTGTGACCGTCATCACCCAGACCCTGGTTGATAAGGACGACCCGGCCTTTAAGAATCCGACCAAACCCATCGGTAGTTTTATGGACGAGGCCGAAGCCAGGCGCCGCCAGGAGGAACAGGGCTGGACGGTGGTGGAAGACGCCGGACGAGGCTTCCGGCGCGTGGTTGCTTCACCGCAGCCCAAGGAAATTGTCGAACTCGAGACGGTGCAGACCTTGCTGGACGTGGGTATTATTACCGTGACAGTTGGCGGTGGCGGCATCCCGGTCATTGACCCCGGCGATGGCAATTACCAAGGCATTGCCGCGGTCATCGACAAGGACTTCGCCTCGTCCTTGTTGGCGCGCGAAATCAAGGCCGATTTGTTCGTTATCTCGACCGCTGTTGAGAAAGTTGCTATCCACTTCGGTAAACCGGAGCAGAAATGGCTTGACAAAATCACCCTGTCCGAAGCCAAAGCCTATCTGGCCGAGGGCATCCACTTTGCCAAAGGTAGCATGGCCCCCAAAATCCAGGCCGTCATCTGGTTTCTCGAAGCCAACCCCAACGCCCAAGCCCTCATCACCAACCCCGAAAACCTCGGCCGCGCCATCCGCGGCGAAACCGGCACCTGGATTGTGCAGGATTAGCCAGTACCGCCACCTTTGCACAGCACTCCGCAGGTGGCTTTGTGAAATACAAGACGCCAGGGCTAGACACCTGGCGTCTTGTATTCCTGCTCATTTGTCATTTCGAAGGCGAGAAATCTTTACCCGTGCTTAAGATTTCTCGCCTTCGAAATAACAAACGATGGATAGTTCGAAATGACAGCGGCGCTTTGGGCTACTTTTGCGCCGCGTAATGCTCTTGCAAACTGCGATACTGTAACTCTTTTGCACGCAGGGCCTTGATTCCGGCCACGGCCGCCGAAGCCGCTGAAAGCGTCGTCAGCAGGGTCAGGTTCATCCGAATTGCCGCTGCGCGAATTTCAGCCCCGTCGGCGTGCGATTTGGTGCCCAGCGGGGTATTGATGATGAGATGGACCGCCCCGGAGCGGATTAAATCGACCGTGTGCGGCGAGCCTTTGTACATTTGATTGATTGCCTCGGCAGGAACCCCGGCCTTATTGAAGAAGTCTGCCGTGCCGGGGGTGGCGTAAATCT
>JAWOIR010000224.1:0-3785 GCA_046484545.1 Anaerolineales bacterium | reverse complement strand
ATACATGCCGAACGGCTGAATCAGAACCACCCAGCCCCATACCGGCTCGATGAGTGGGCGGGAAGGGGCTGGAGCGCGTATCGGGCATTTTGGACCTTGTCCGCCAGAGGGCGGGAATCGCCTTCCGCGCCGAGGTGGTCTCAGAAAACAACTTCCCGACCGGGGCGGGGATAGCGAGCTCGGCCTCGGCGTTTGCCGCGCTGGCTTTGGCTGCGACCCGGGCTGCGGGTCTGGAATGGCCCGAAGCGGCCATTTCGCGGCTGGCGCGTTTGGGGTCGGGGTCGGCGTCCAGAAGCATCCCATCCGGCTTTGTCGAGTGGCAGATGGGCGAGTCCGATGAAGATTCGTATGCCGTCTCGATTGCGCCGCCCGAACATTGGGATTTGGCCGATTGTGTGGCGATTGTCTCTGCCGGGCATAAGGCAACCGGCTCGACCGAGGGACACGCGCTCGCGCCGACCAGTCCGCTGCAAGAGGCGCGGGTGGCTGATGCGCCGCGTCGTCTTGATTTGTGCCGCCGGGCGATATTGGAGCGCGATTTTGACGCGCTGGCGGATATCATCGAACTCGATTCAGACATGATGCACGCGGTGATGATGACCAGCCAGCCGCAGTTGTTTTACTGGAAACCAGCGACTCTGGCGGTGATGGCAGCGGTGCGCTCGTGGCGCGGGGATGGTTTGCGTGTGGCTTATACCATTGATGCCGGGCCGAATGTGCATGTGATTTGCCCGCAGCCAGAGATAGGACAGGTGGCTTCCCTGTTGCGCAAGGTATCCGGGGTGGATGATGTCTTGCAGGCCAGGGTGGGCGGCCCGGCACGCATGATTTAACGGCTCTCTGATATTTGCCGTGAAGAAGGCCGCAATTTGGGGTGTGAGCGTGCGTACGCACGCTCACACCCCAAATTGCGGGGGCTTATCACGGGAATTCCTAAAGAACCGATTTAACAAAACGCTTATATAATAGGGATATAATCTTTGGTACGATAATCTTCAATCTTCATCGGTATTGACTGCTGATTAAAAAAGGATAATAAGTTATGGGTTTTGTTGCTTTTCTCGTTTTCTTCCTGGCCCTGGCCTGGAGTATTTTGATTCACGAGTTGGGGCATTTTATTGCCGCCCGACTGGCGAAAATTGAAGTTGAAGAGTTTGGCTTTGGTTTGCCGCCCAAGGTGCTGACCCTGTTCAAATGGCAGGGAACCGAATTCACCCTGAACTGGATTCCGCTGGGCGGTTTTGTGCGCCCCAAAGGCGAAGGCGACCCAAATGTGCCGGGCGGACTGGCGGCGGCCAACCCGTGGAAGCGCCTGGGTGTGCTTTTTGCCGGGCCAATCATGAACCTGCTTACCGCAGTGGTCGTCTTTGCGCTCATCATCGGCATGAGCGGGATTGTCGTTCCGGGACAGGTCTTTATTGGCGGCGTTGAAGAAAATTCCCCTGCCGACCAGGCCGGGCTTATCACCGGGGATGCGATTGTGAGTGTCAACGGTGTCAAGACTGCCAATATCTTTGAGGTGCGCGGCGAAGTGCTGGCCAATCTTGACCGTGAGATTTCGATTGTGGTCGAACGCAATGGCGCACAGGAAACCTTGCTTGTTACGCCGCTATCCAATCGCGGAGAAAATCAAGGCGCTATGGGCGTCTTGCTTGAAATGCCCACCCGCCCGGCAACTGCTGGCGAAGCCCTGGCTGGCGGCGCAACCATGACCGGCGCGCAAGCGATGATGGTTTTGAGCATTCCAATTATGTTGATCGAGGGCATTATCGCTCCAGACCAGGCCCGCCTGGTGGGTTTGGTGGGTATGTATGATATGTTCTCGCAGGCTGTCGAGCGCGATACCGAAACCCGCCAGCAAGCCGCGCAAGCCAGCACTGCCGGGGAACCGGCTCCAATGCCGTCCAATTACACCCTGTACCTGCTGGCAATGTTGAGTGTTTCGCTGGGTATCTTCAACCTGCTGCCTATTCCGGCACTGGATGGTGGACGCATTTTGTTCACCCTGCCTGAAATACTGTTCAAGCGGCGCATCCCTTATCGCTTCGAGAATGTCGTCAACGGGGTGGCGTTCCTGTTGCTGATTGGCCTGATGCTGTTCGTCAACCTGATGGACATTATCAATCCGTCAAATTTCCGTTTGCCGTAACAAAGAACTGAAGCCTGCGAGATGAAACGACCAAATTTTGAAAACGTGCTAAAAGCCCTAGGCGACCAATCGAAAGCCTTTCCAGAGCGGTACCTGCTCTTATTCTCCGATTTGCCACCCAAAGACGTATCGGCTTTGATGGCGCAATGGCCGGGGCTGGCAAAAGAGCGCAAGTGGGAACTGCTTGGCGACCTGGTAAAACTCTACCTGAACGACAACCTGGTTTCGTTTGATGCGCTGGCCGCGCCCCTGCTCTCCGACCCGGACGAGCGCATCCGAACTCAGGCCCTGCGCTTGCTGGTCGATAGCGACGACATCCACCTGTTGCCGCGCCTCATCGACATGGCCGAAACCGACCCGGTGACCGATGTGCGTATCCGGGCTGTGTCGTTGTTGGGCAATTTTGTCGAATTGGGCGAACTGGATGAAATCTCGTCTAATTTTCATCAAATGGCCGAGGACTGCCTGCTGCGCTTGACGCACTCCGAGCCGCCGGAGGTTCAGCGCGCCGCGCTCGAAGCGATTGGCTATTCCAGCCGTCCTGAAGTGGAGACCTTGATTCAGTCTGCCTATACCCGCAGCGAACCGAAATGGGTTGCCTCTGCCCTGACGGCTATGGGACATTCGGCAAGCGAACGCTGGGAAGAACTCGTCCTGTCTAAAATGGACGATGCCAACACCGACATTCGCCGCAGCGCGGTTCGGGCGGCGGGCGAATTGCGCATTGATGTCGCCCGCCAAATCCTGCTTAACCTGCTGGACGAAGAAGACGATGACGAAATTTTCGCGTCCGCTGTCTGGTCGCTCTCCCAAATCGGCGGCGAGGACGTGCGCATTACGCTCGAAACCCTGCTCGACCAGGCCGAAGATGACGATATTACCGAATACCTGCAAGAAGCCCTCGACAACCTGGACTTTGCCGAACAACTGAACACTTTTAATATGCTCTCCGTAGACCCCGACGATGAGTCAGATATTGAAGACCTGAAATGACCAACCGTTTTACCCCGATCTTGGCGATTTTGCTTGCCTGCCTGTTTGCAGCGCAGCCTGTTTTGGCACAAACCGGGGCGACAGTGGAGCAGGTTGGCGCGGAACACGATTTCGGCCAGCAAGTGGTGTTGCGTGCAAAAATTCAAAGCGATAGGCCTGTTAGTCAGGCACAAGCCTTCATGCGTGTCGAGGGTGAAGTAAACACCATCATATTTGAAGCCAATGTCGATGAAGATGGCAACCTGCTGGCCCGCCACGAAATTGCGGATGGGCGTCTGCGTCCCTTCGCCGAAATAGCCTACTGGTTTCGCCTGTTCTTCAATGACGGTACATCCTTTGACTCCCCCTCATTCTCCTTCCACTACAACGACAACCGCTTCGCGTGGCAAACGCTTGAAGATGGCAACCTGCGCATTCACTGGTACGCTGGCGACCTGGCCTTCGGGCAAAGCGCCCTGGATGCCGCCCGCCATGGCATTGAGCGCGCCAGCCTGTTGCTCTCGACCAACCTGAGCCAGTTGGCGGATATTTACATCTACGCCGACTCGACCGACTTGCGCGCCACCATCGAGGCATCCGGCCAAGCCTGGGTGGGCGGCCATGCCAGCCCTGACCTGTACCTGGCGCTGGTCTCGGTTGCGCC
>JAWOIR010000191.1:0-9027 GCA_046484545.1 Anaerolineales bacterium | reverse complement strand
CTGGTTGGTTTCCAGGTTAATGGCGTAAATCTCGAAATAATCGTCACGCAGGGAGGTAAAGGCTATCCGTTTGCCATCCGGCGACCAGGCCGGTTCAAAGTCGCCACCCAGGGTGGTTGGCAGGGGGGTCTTGCCACTGCCATCGGAATTGATGATATAAAGACTTGAACCGGTATAAGAATCGCGGCGCTCACGACAGGGTGAGATATAGACGATTCGTGTGCCGTCTGGCGACCAATCGGGCTGGCAGGCGCCATCCTGTTCGTTGGTGATTGGGCGAACATTGCCGCCATCGGCGTTCATCAGGTAAATCTGCGGTATGCCGCCTGCCCGGCTGGATGCAAAGGCAATGACGCCAGTACCTCCCAAAGGCGTAGACGTTGGTGTTGGCAAAATCACCTCGGTTGGTTTCGGGGTGGGCGTCATGGTCGGCGTTTCGGTGGGGGTGGCTGTTGGCGCTTCTGTTTCAAAAAATTGTATTGGCTCGGCTGTTAGGGTTTGAGCGCCATCCGGCAGGTATGTCTGTACCACGTTGGGGGGCAGGATAGCCACCATCGCGGAGGACAAGTTTCCCTGCCCCATCAGGACGATAAGCAGCAAAGCCAGGATGGCAAATCCTACCACCCAGGCGCCGGACGATGCGAAATTACGGAGTTTCCTGCGCCAGCGTCCGGTCGCAGACCGAAATGCTGAAGTTGTTGATGTTGCGGATTTGATGCCAGAAGCGGCGTCTCCGTTGGGCGGAACGGTTTGCTCATCTGGCGGCGGTTCGACGCTGATGTTCAGGTCTAAATCGAGCAGTCGCTGGGTCTTTGAACTGGCCTTGAGCAAATCCCGTCGGAATTCATCTGCCTGCTGGTAACGGTCATCGGGATATGGCTCCATGGCCCGTTCAATCGCCGCAGCCAGGCGGCGTGAAATTTTTGAATTGTGCTTGCGCAGGGGCGTCAACTGGACATTGTCCATTACCCGCGCCAGCCCGTCTTCGGGGATGACCCCGGTTAGGGCGGCGTACAAGGTGGCGCCCAGCGAGTAAATATCAGAGCGCGGGTCGGTGCGGGCTGTGCCATACTGTTCGGGCGGAGAGTAGCCGGGGGTCATGGCGCGCGCACCGGTGGTCGTTGTCTGGCTGCCCTGGATTAATTTGGCAAGCCCAAAGTCGACCAGATAGACCTGGCCTTCGGACGTGATTTTGACATTGCCAGGTTTAATATCGCGGTGTAATACTGGGGGTTTGCGCGAATGCAGGTAAGCCAGCGCATCAGACATGGCCGCCCCAACCAGGATGGCTTCCTCCTGGCTAATTGTGCCTTGCCGCTCCATGCGTTGGCGCAGGTCTTCCCCCTCGATATAGTCCATGACCAGATATTGGCCGACATTCTCAATCACGTAATGGTCGGTAACGCGCGGCAGGTTGGGGTGACGCAAACTCGCCAGGATAACGGCCTCCAGCCGAAACTGGCGCGAATACTCATCGGTGGTGAATAGGTTTTCCTTAACGGCAACTTCAACGCCCAGATTTTCGTCTATGGCACGATAAACCGACCCCATACCACCCTGGCCGAGAATGTCAACAATGCGGTAACGTCCGTTGAGTAACGTCCCTTGTTCAAGAGTCATCTAGTGGTCACAGTCCAGTCGAGATTTGATAGCGGTAGGATTATATCAAATCCCATCAACACTTCATCTCTTTTCTTGTAATCAAATTTGTAAGCTACGCGCCAGTTTGAGTTTGATGAACAGCCAGGGAGCGCCTGCTGAAACCCATGCCCCCACCAAGGCATAACGGCCAAAGCGCAGGATGTACGCCAGGATTTCGTCGCCGCGCGGGAAAACTGCTCCCAGCCCAAACCAGATGATTCCAATGCCCAAAACGCCCAGGGCGTACCGCAAGATGCGCCGGGATACCGTTCCCTCGGCACTGAACCCGCCCCTGGTGTTCATCCATGCCAGGCCTGCAAACAACCCGAATAACGTGCCGGAAGTAGTCATGATGCCGTTCAGGGTGATTGGGTGGGGCAGCTCTTCTATCCCGGCGGCAACGACGTTGTTCATCCAGGCGGCGGGCATTTCCCAGTTTTGGGCTGCCAGGAAGGGGATGGTCGAGGCAAGCACCAGCAGCATGGAAAAGCCAAAGGCAAGGCCGACCTGTCGTCCGAAAGAGTATCCCTTCACCCGGGCCGCAACCGGCCCCCAGGCACGCAACAGCCCCCAAAGTACCAGCGCGCCTAAAAGCCAGCCCAGCAGGACATCATGCGGAAAGTGGACGCCCATGTACAGGCGCGAAATGCCAATCATAAAAATGATGAAAATGACGAGGCCCCAGACCCAGCCGCGATTGATGCGCGCCGCCAGCATTCCCCAGACCCCGGTGGCAATCTGGGCATGACCGGAGGGGACGCCGAAGGACGTTTCAGCGGTGAACGCCCGGACGTCCAGGCTGTACCAGTACGGACGCGGCCCCAGCAGTGACATTTTGACCGTGTCGTTAATTGCTCCGCTCAGGAGCAAAATTACACCCACGCGCAGGCCCAGGTCTGCGTTGATGCACCAGTACAGGGCAGGCAGGATGAGCAGGAAAAATTCTTCATCGCCCAGAAACGAAAAAAAGCGCATCGGAACCGCCAGCCAATCGCCCAGCGATTGCACGGCAATGACAAGATTGACACCAACTTCCCATAACCATTCCATAACGTCCTCCTGAAAAAAAAAGCTCTTTGGGAATTCCCGTGATAAGTTCCCGTATTTTGGGGTGTGAGCGCGCGCGTTTGCTGAGCGCTCACACCCCAAAATACGGCCTTCTTTACTGCAAATATCAGGGAACCTGAAAAATCTGATTTGACGAATCTGCGGTAGTTATTGTACACTCAATTTTATGAAAGAACACCATCGTGATTGGCCGGTTGCCATCCTTTTCATGTTTGCCATGATATTGGCTTCCGGGCGTCTCATCCTGACTGGCTGGACAGACGACCTGATGTTGGTGCAGGGTGCAGCCATTCTGGGGACGGTTTTGGGGTTGACCCTGGCTGTCAGCCGGTTTCAGACCAGGGCGCGTCGTTGGCTGGTTGTGGCCTATACGCCCTTCGTCTTGCCCTGGCTGTTGCTGGGTGTGGCTTCGAGTACAGAAATGTTACAGATACGACTGCTCAGCCTGGGCGGTCGTATCTTGTTCAACCTGAAGCAGCTGGTCAGCGCCGAAGAAGTGACCGACCCTATCCTTTTTATTGCCTTTGCTTGCCTGGTATTCTGGTTCATCGGTATCTTTTGTGGTCAAGCCGTTTTGCAGGCAGGGCGGCTTCTGGCGGCCCTGGCGCCGCCAAGCCTGCTCATTCTCCTCATCCAGGTTTTTGACAGTTATCCTCCCGGAAAAATATGGATTATCCCTGTCTATTTTGTAACCGTTTTGCTGCTGATTGGACGCAAGAACTACCTTAGTAGTGACGGTCAATGGCGCGCAAGGGGGATTTTTACAGGTTCAGAGCCGGAATTTGACCTGCATCGCAGCATGGTCATAGGAACGATTCTGATAGTATTCCTCGCCTGGGCTATGCCCACCCCGGCAAGCGCCTTACCTGCTGCTGCACGCTGGTGGCACGAGCGTAGCGCACCCTTAAGGAACGCACAGGAGCGCATCAACAAAGCCCTGGCCGCCCTGACCAGCGAACAGCCGCCGCCGGTTGAACGCTACGGCGAAACCCTGGCTCTCGGCAGCCAGGCCGACCAGGGGGAAGGGTTGCTCTTCCGGGTGCGCCCCCCGGCTGTAACCAACCTGCCGCGTTACTACTGGCGCGCGCGCGTGTATGACACTTACGAAGACGGTCAATGGAAAAACAGCGCATCTCTGGCTTCCCGCGCGTTTCAACCCGAAGGATTTCCTTTGAATATCCCCGAAGCGGACGGGCAGTTGGCTGAATTCGAGTTCGAGTGGTATTTTACCGCCCAGGCTACCCTGGTGACCCATCCGCAGCCGGTCTGGGTGAGCCGCCCGGCGCAATTGTTTTACACATCCCTGCCTGAAAGCCTGTCCGATATAAACGGTTGGCGCGCAAACCCCGCCCTTGTGCGCGGAGAGCGCTATCTGGCCCGGTCTGTGGTCAAAAGCCCAACCATCTTTGAATTGCAGCAGGCTGGCGAAGAATACCCGGATTGGGTGCTGGAACGCTACCTGGACTTGCCCGGAGACCTGCCCGCTCGAATTGTTGCCCTGGCGGTTAGTATCAGCGCAGATGCGCCAACACCCTACGACAAAGCCGAGCAAATTACAGCCTATTTACGCCAGAACATCGTTTATGATGAAATAGTTCCCGCACTGCCGCCAGGCGCAAACGCACTTGAGCGTTTCCTATTCGACTGGCAACGCGGTTATTGCAATTACTATGCCAGCGCACAGGTGGTTATGCTGCGGGCTGTCGGCGTTCCGGCACGGCTGGCGGTTGGTTATGCCCAGGGAGAGCGTTCGGGCGCGAACTATGTTGTACGCTCCAAAGATGCGCACGCCTGGCCCGAAGTGTATTTCCCAGGTATCGGCTGGGTTGAATTCGAGCCGACCGGCAACCAGGAACCGCTGTTTCGTCCGAGCGGTGCCCCGCTCGAGCCGCGACCGGAGCGCGACCCCATTGAGTTTGAGCGCGAAATTCCACAATTCAACGACGATGTGTTATTGCCGCCAGCCAGCAGCCCTGAGCCTGATTCTCTATCGCAGTTCCCATACCAGACTATTTTCGTCTGGATTATAATAAACTTGCTGGTAATTTTTGGCGGCTACACACTCTGGCGATTAAACCGCCAGCAACCCTTCGGACAGCGCGCTTTGCAGGCCTCGCTGGCTTATTATCGGTGGCGCGGTGTAAATGTTCCAAACTGGCTCGATGCCTGGCAGCGCTGGAGCACTCTTACGGATGTGGAGCGCGCTTTCCATGCCATCAACCAGGCTCTGACCTGGTTCAGACAGGAACAGCCCGAATCGCTGACGCCTGCCGAGCGCGTTCAACTTCTCCAGAAACTCTTGCCGCAAGCCGCCAAAGACATCAGCACCCTGGCAACCGAACATGAAATGACCTTATACAGTGCCTACCCTGGCGACCCGGCCCGCGCAAAAAAGGCAGCCTGGAATATTCGTATCTCCCTGTTGCGTTCTGTGTTTGACTGATTGATTGGAGCAAAGTTATGAGTGCAAGCCCTTCTGTGCCTGTTGAACAGCAAATGAAATCCCTGAGCCAATTGGCCGGGCAAATTCGGACATCCATCCTGCCAATTCGCGCCAGTTTGCAGCCAGACACGCTCGAAAATCTCTCGCAACTGGAAAGCCGTCTATACCGATTGGCGCAGGAAGTGGCCGCTTTTGCCGAAGAACGAACCAACCTGCTGGCCCTGACCGAAATCAGCCAGATTATTAACTCCTCACTCGAACTGGACGAAGTCTTGCGTATCGTGATGGACAACATCGTCCGCCTGACGGAGGCCGAACGTGGATTTATGATGCTGCGCGACAACGACGGGCAAATGACCACCCGTATTGCCCGCAACTGGGAACAGGAATCGCTCAACGAATCGGAACACGCTGTCAGCCGCACCGTCATCCAGAAAGTGATTGAAACCGGCGAAGCCATCCTGACCACCAATGCTCAAGAAGACCCGCGTTTTGGCGGGCAGGAAAGTATCATTGCCTTTAACCTGCGTTCGATTTTGTGCGTACCGCTCAAGGTCAAGAACGACATGATTGGTGTTATCTATGCTGATAACCGCATCCGCACCGGCATCTTCAACGAATCGGAGCGCGACCTGCTGGGTGTTTTTGCGAACCAGGCCGCCGTCGCCATCGAAAACGCGCGCCTGTTCTCTTCTCTGCGCCGCACCCTTGCCGAAGTGACCGAACTCAAGAACATGATGGACAACATCTTCGCATCCATCGCCAGCGGGGTCATCACCGCTGATGTCGAAGACCAGATTACGCTGTGCAACAACGCCGCCGAATCCATCCTCGGCCAAAGTGCGGTTGACCTGATTGGACGCAAACTGTACGATGTCATCCCCTCCATCACCGATGACATTCTCCGCCAAATTACCAGCGTTCGCAGCCAGGATGCCCCCATCACCGACCTGGAATTCAGCCACACCCTGCCCCAGCGCGGACAGGTTGACTGGCGGTTGAACCTTTCCCCGCTCAAAGACGCCGACCAGACCACCCAGGGCATCGCCATTGTGCTGGATGACCTGACCGAGCGTAATCGCTTGGAAGCCCAGCGTAAACTATTTGCGCGCATGGTTTCCCCGGCAGTCATCGAGCAACTCGACCCCAATAGCCTGGCACTGGGCGGCAAGCGCAGTGACATCACCGTCTTGTTTGCTGATATTCGCGGCTTTACCAGTTATAGCGAAACCCAATCACCGGAGCAGTTGGTTTCTGTGCTGAATCGCTATCTGGCCGCCGGAGCCGAGGTCGTGTTGGATGAAGAAGGAACGATTGACAAATTCCTGGGGGATGCGGTTATGGCCTGGTTCAATGCCCCCATTCCGCAGGCAGACCATACTTTGCGGGCCGTGCGCGCCGCGCTTAAACTGCGTGATCGGATTGCCGAATTGCACGCTCAATTGCCGCCCGAAGCCCAACTCGGCTTTGGCGTCGGGATTCATTATGGCGACGCCGTTCTCGGCCTGATTGGTACCGAAAAACGCCTGGACTACACCGCCATCGGTGACAGTGTCAACACCGCCAAGCGCTTGCAGGAAAATGCGGCACTAAACCAGATTGTTATCAGCCAGGCGGCGTATGAGCGTGTCAAGGATGACGTCGAAGTGCGCGCGATGGAGCCTATCACGGTGAAAGGCAAGCGTGAGGCCATTCCGTCTTATGAGATTTTGGGTTTGAAGTAAAGCGTACTGACGCTTTAAGGCGGTAGTTTGCAGGCTAAAATCTGCTGCGATACACAACAAAAAATAGGGCGGGATAGCATCCCGCCCTATGGATTTAAGCCGTGCGGTAATATCCGACATCGACCGAGTACACCCGCCCGCGTTTGACAACTTGTTTGACCAGATTCGTGCCGTAGCGGTAGCCGAGATGACGATAATCGGGCACGGACAGAATCAGCACGTCGGCCTGTTTGCCTACTTCGAGCGAACCAACCCTATCGGCGCGGCGGATGGCGTGGGCGGAATTAATCGTCGAGGCGGCGATGGCCTGGGCCGGGGTCAGTTTCATGGCGCGGCAGGCTAGGGCGATGACAAATTGCATTGATTCGTTCCAGGTGGTGCCGGGGTTGCAGTCAGTAGCCAGGGCCAGGATTCCGCCTGCAGCGATGATTTTATGGGCCGGGGTGTAATGGCACTCGGCCAGGCCGAAGGGGGTACAGGGCAGCGAAACGGCGACCGTGTCTGAACGTCCGAACAGTTCAATGTCCGCATCCGAGGTAACGACCAGGTGGTCAGCCGAGGCGGCGCCCAGTTCAACGGCTAATGGCACACCACCGAGATTGTCGAATTCATCAGCGTGAATTTTGAGCGGGAAACCGAGTTCTTTGGCTTTGGTAAGTATCTGACGTGATTGGACCAGGTTGAAGGCTTTGTTTTCGCAGAAGACATCCACAAAGGGCAGGGGTTGGCGCGGGGCGTGCGCTTCCCACCATTCGCGGACGAGGGGCAGCATGGTATCGCTGACCAGGTCGGTGTAGCCCTGCGGGTCGTCTTTGTATTCGGGGGCAATGGCGTGCGCGCCCATGAAGGTGATAGCAAGGTCGACGCGGGCTTCGTCTTCAAGGGTGAGCAGGGCTTTGAGCAGACGCAGTTCGGTGGCGGTTTGCAGGCCATAGCCGGTTTTTGCTTCGACGGTGGTGGTGCCGTGCGAGAACATACGCAACAGGCGCGGACGGGCCTGGGCAATCAGTGATTCAATTGAAGCGGTGCGTGTAGCCCTGACGGTTGAGAGAATGCCGCCGCCCGCCGCCAGGATGTCGAGATAGGGCGTTCCGGCCATTTTGAGTTCGAACTCTGCGGCGCGGTCGCCGGCCCAAATCAGGTGGGTGTGCGGGTCGACGAAGCCGGGCATGACGACGCAGCCTGCCGCGTCAAGGGTCGGGTCTTGCGGATAGGCAGCGCGGATTTCATCCGTTTTACCGACGGCGACAATTTTGTCATCGCGGATGACGATGGCGCCTTCTTCGATGATACCGAGATTGCCGAGGTCGCTGCCGCGCTGCGGGCCGCCTTGCAGGGTGAGTAATTGGGAGGCTGAGTGAATAATCATGGTCAGGTTCCGTTTGTTTCACTATTTTTACGACGGTGAAGCCATTCATAGAAGATTGCAGCGGCCAGCACCAAAACGGTCAGCAAGACGATGCCCACCAGGGCTTCGTCCTGGTAATTTGTGCCGCCAATCGCGTCCGATAACATAACCGTGAGATAGACCGCGTATAAACCGAGGAACATGAAGCCTTCCCAGCGTTCGATGGTCAGGCTTCCCGAAAAGAAGACCGGCAAGCAGATGATTGTTACCGCAACCATGACGGGGATGTCGAAGGCCAGGGCTGATGCGGGGATGGGAATGCCGTTCGGCGCAATCAGGCTGGTGATGCCAAGCACCGACATAATATTGAAGATGTTGCTGCCAACCACATTGCCGACGGCAATATCGCGTTCGTTGCGCATGGCGGCCACAATCGAGGTCGCCAGTTCGGGCAGGGAAGTGCCAACCGCGACAATCGTCAGGCCAATCACCATCTCACTGACTCCAAAGAAATTTGCCAGGCGAACTGCGCCATCCACCAGCCAGTCTGAGCCGAAGGTCAGTAAAACCAGGCCAATCAGAATTTGGCCGATATTGATGGCAATATTGCGTGGGGCTCTTTTTTCCTTTGGGGCATATTCCTGTTCGTATTCTTGTTTGACTTCGGCGTTGGTTTCCCGGCGGCTTTGAATAATACTGAAAGTGATGTAAATGACCAGACCGCCAACAAGGATGAGGCCGTCCAGTCGGCTGAGGATACCATCCGAGGCCATCCACCAGGCAAGCAGTGTAATGCCAATCAT
>JAWOIR010000152.1:0-5877 GCA_046484545.1 Anaerolineales bacterium | reverse complement strand
TTTTCGAGAAAATGGGGGGAGTAAAGGGGGGCTAGAATGTTTTCAGCCGCCCGCGACTCTACCGCCAAAATGACCTGCTCTGCCGCAAAGGCCTGGTCAGCGCTACGGACAGCCCACCCGGCGGACTTGGCTGTCAGCCTGTCCACCGTTGTATTCAGCCGAATCTCGCCTCCGAGCGATTGCACGCGGGCTGCCAGCGGTTCCGTTACCGAGGCCCCGCCTTCATCTGGAAGGTAACTAAAAGCCCACGAGTCGCGCCGCAGCAGGGTGTAAAAACGCAAAAAGGCGAGAAAGCCCGATAACGGGACTTCGTCCGGCTGGGCCGACAGCGCGTTGCGCGCCAAACCCTGGAACATGGCCCTTAACGCCGGCGACCAGTTGCGGGTGAGTCCGCCCAGGGTCAGCCCTGCGAGCGGTTGATTCTCCGCGAGGGGGTCAACGCCCAGGGCGAAGACCAGTCCGCCCCATACATGAAAAAGATGCAGCCAATCGCGGAGATCGAGCGTCCACAAGAAGCGCGGGTTAAGAAACAGGTTGAGATAATGAAACGGGGCCGGGATAAAACTGCGCCGGATGCTTTTGCCGATGTGCGTCATGCTGGTGAAGCCGTGATGGCGGTATATCCAGGTTTCGTCCTCGGCGGGCACAAGCACCGGGCGCAGGTTGTGGCGCGCCAGCATGGCGTTGAAATTGCGATACGGCGACCAGATGCCATGCACGCCATGTTCCAACCGGAAGGTTGTTCCGGCGATGCTGATTTCTTCACCTCCTGCCAGGCGTCCCCCCACCCGTTCAGCGGATTCGAGCACGAGCGGCTTCAAACCGCGCTCGGCCAGATGCAGGGCAGCGCTCAACCCGGCCACCCCCGCGCCGATGATGATTGTTTCACATTCTTTGGGATTCTTTTTCTGGTTCACGGCATATCTGCACAATAAATTTCTGCATCTTCGCTGAAACCAGTTTTACTAACAACGCAAACTTTGCTTGGGATATCGCTTATGGCAAAAGCCAAAGGTTGGCGCTTTTTGTCTTCTAATACTGGCAAGGGTAACGTAAACAAATCTGCTTCGGAACAGTTTTTTGCAAACAGCAATTGTATTTTTTCTGAGCCATCCACCCATAATAAGGCTGTCTTGTTTGTACTTTGGGCAAAAATTGGCTTTGTGGTTACCTTCGATTGTCCTGAAAGGATTTGTTCAGGCCAGGCGGTTAAGTTGCTATCAACACACTGAGAAGTTAAACCCTCGATTGCACCGCCAGGTACCGAGACTTGGCCTGTCCAATAGGTGTGGTAATTCCCAGATGAATCAAGAAAAGTATTATCATTACGGTTCAGTACAATTTCAGTATATTTTGTTGTGGTTTGACCATCTTGCCAATGTGCATATACCAATTTTTTATTAGTTGCATCCTGTCCATAAAACCCAATCCCGCCATTCGCATTAGGATAATAATTCCAATTAAAAAGCCCCACCATTGGCGGCGTAACCGTTTGGATGCTACCCCAATCTGTTCCTGAAAATGTGAGGTAACTAAGATCTGCACTGATTATATTGGGCGATTTGACAATCGCGTGAATGCCTTTTTCAGTAACCGATAACTTTCCCCATAAATTTGGATCTTTTTCAATGCGCATTACTTCGCTTTCAGGACTCCAGTTTGTGCCATCAAAACTGGCGTACATCAAGCGATACGGACCGCCCAGCTTGAGTTTGTTATACCAAAGTAAGTGAATAGTATCTCCATATCTAACCAGAGAATCTGAACGTAACTCGGAACTTCCCAAAGTTTGAGCAATAGGAGAAGCCTGCGTCCAGGCGTTACCATCGTAGTATGAATGGTAAATAAAAGCTCCACTGGAGTTGAAAGGTAAATCCCAGAATAGATGTAAATAACCACGACTATCTAAAACAGCAATAGAATTCTTGAGCGCTGAAGAATTAATCTCTGGAGATGCAATTTGTTGCCAGTTCCAAGCTGAAGCATCTAATAAATTAATGTGTTGTTCTGTAATGACAGAAACAGAAGAGCTTGTTTGTTCTTTTGGCTGAGGCGCTGACAGCTCAACTGTAATACAACCAACGGTTGCAAGTAACATCACAACCCCCAAAACATATTTACCTACATACTTATTCATGATTGTTCCTTTGATGAATAACCCCAATGGGGACAAAAATGGTTTTGTTACGGTTTTGGATTGCCGTAGCGTTCTTGATACAAAATCTTTCTTTCTTCTTCGAGCGTCTCCAGTAAATCTTCCAGCGTGACGTTTGCTTCTTTGCATAACTTAGCTATTTTATTGGCATGTTCGGTGACTTTGCTAACCTTTGGAACAAGCAAAATAGAACCTTCATCCAGGTCAACCAATGTAAAATCTTTACCTGTGTCCCAGTTATATTTTTTGCGCAGTTTGGCAGGCAAGGTTATTTTGCCTTGGGAGAGAATCTTGATTTTATACATGCCACAAATCCTATTTTTTATTTATCGAACCACAAAGGGCGCTAAGTTTTTTTGCTTTGCGGATCTCAGTGGTTCGCTAATCAGCCATTAACCAGAAGAGCTTTTGAAATCATCAGGTGAATTGTAATCAAGAATCATTGCTCTCTGCTAGATACTTCCACAAAATCGCCACCATCAACCCCAGGTAGCCCAAAATGACCGCGTAAATATGAAAAGCGAAGCGCCAATCCGGGCTAGGGATGGCAAACTGTCCGAGCAGGGCCAGGGCGGTGTAAACCAGCCCATAACGCAAGATGAAGGCTTGCAGGCGTTGTTTTTCTAGCAGGAACATGAGCGGGACGAGCGCCATGCAGGCCCAATAGGCAAACATGCCAACCTGGCTGGCGTCCGGGTTGCCCCAGGGGGAGTTGCCAATCAGGAACCATTCAATCATTAATCCGCCCAGACCAAACAGGCCGGTATAAAACAGGATGAATTTTGGCCGGTTGCGCAGGGTGGTCAGCAGGACGCGCATGACCAGGTAAACGCCGCTCATGTAGAGCGTGTTGAAAAAGAGCGAACCGATAAAGTTGTCCAGGTCATCGCGCAGGAAGACCGAAAATTGCCACTCGCCGATGGTGGCGGTTAATAGGCCGAGGAGGATGAACTGGATTGCGTTGGCGAGTCTTTTCATTGTGACGGGAAGGAAAAAGGAGCCTTTCGCATGGAAAGGCTCCCTGGTTTGGCGGGGTTAGTAGCGCAGGATGAGCGCGATGCGCTGATGGTCTTTGAGTTGACCGTTCTCAACGAAGACGACCTTGCCCTGTTTCTCCAGCACAGCGCTGATGATTTCGTCCACAGCGTCGTCGAGGACATCCGGGGCGGTGACGTCTTCGGCAGGGGTCAGGTGCGCGCCGCTTTTGTCGACGCGCGCCGGGTAGTGGTAATCTTCCTCGACCAGCAGCAGCCGTCCGCGCCCCTCGTGCGCCGCGCGCCAGACCTCGCCAACCGTGGATGCGAATTTGCGCTCGCCGATGGCTTTGTCCAGTTCGCCAAGCACCTGCTGGCGTTCCTCGGCCAGTTTGACCTTGACCAGCGGCCAGACCAGTTTGCCCAACTCGTGGGCCGATGTTTTGTCGTGGCTGCCATTCAGGGTGGCGATGAACGCTTTCTTGTGGTCAGAAACTTCTTTGTAGAAGGACAGGTAGCGGTCGACGCCGACGACGGCCAGCGGAATCGGGTCTTCGAGCAGGAAGGGTCTGAGGGCCGCGTCGATGTCGCGGAAGAACTGGCGATGGCGCTCATCGCGATAAGCCGATTTTCGCACGCCAAACCCACCGGGCAGGGACTCTTCACCGCCGGGGCGTTCATGCGTCATCGGGAAGCCGCCTTCGCTGATTTCGACCAGGTTTTCACGGGTGGCTTCAAACAGGCGGGTCGGTTTTTCGCTCAGGGCCAGCACCCAGTAACGCGGGGTGCGGTTCATGGCAAACACCAGGTCGCGGATGAAGAAGGTCTCATCAATGGCAACCCGCTCTTTGAGCGTAAAAGGCAGGTATAGGACGCGCGCGAAATCATGGTTGATGAACAGGGCCAGGCCGTCGAGGGTGTTGCGGTAGTCAATTTCTTCGGCCAGGGCTTGCAGGCGACCTATCAGCACTTCAATGTCGCGTTTGTTGAATTCCTCCAGCAAGCGGTTTGTGGCCTGTTCGACCAGGTTCTTGACCCGGATGGGGTCCTGTCGGTTTTCCGGTGCGCTGCGGTGGGTGGGCAGGGTGATGGTCAGGGAGGGGTAACCCTTGTTTTGCTGAATCAGGTTGATGTCGTGTAGGTTCATGAGTATCTCTCCTTATTGTGTGTTTTTACGCGTAAATTTTTGTCGTTACCGCTTTGCGAGTTGAACAACAACCCTGTAAAGATTATAACGTCAAAATAGGCTGGGGTTTTTCCTGGAACAACGATACCAGCAATTTCAAATCTAAAATGAGCTTTCTCCCATCCCCCTGCCCCACTTCCCGCTGGGAAGGGGAAAACTCGCGAAATAGCCTGTTTGGGCGGCAAAACGCTGCCCAAACAGGCTATTTCGCGGAAATCTCCTCGCCTCTTGGGGTCGTCCACAGGATGCTGTCCGTAGGATGATATCGCGAAGGCCGGGGGTAGGGTGATTCCCCTCTCTTGGGTGAGTGCCTTTACTTTTCAGATTTGGAATTGCTGTAACGATACCTGATAGTTTTCGACAGCCGTCCATGATACAAATAATCAAAACGGAGGAACCGATGTCTAAAACCACCCTGCGACAACTTGTCAATGTCCTTTCGGCCGCGCTTGCGCTGACCGTCAATATCCTTGCCAGTACCCTGCCGCTCAACGGGCAGAACACCGGCGAAATCTCAGACCGATTCGAAGTCTTTTTTGTTCCGGCGGGCTATGTCTTTTCCATCTGGGGCGTTATCTATATCGGCTGGATTGCGTTCCTGGTCTACCAATTCCTACCGGCCCAGCGCGACAATCCGCGTCTCGAAAGGCTGGGCTATTGGTTTGCGCTGAGCAGCGTCTTCAACGCCGCCTGGCTGTTCTGCTGGCATTACAACCTGTTTGGCCTGAGCGTGGTGGTCATGCTGGCCTTGCTTGGCTCATTGATTATGAGTTATCTGCGGCTGGATGTGGGTCGTTCTGCCATTGGCGCCGCCGAACGCTGGTGCGTGGACATCCCCTTCAGCGTCTATCTCGGCTGGGTCAGCGTGGCGACGATTGCCAATTTCACCAGTTGGCTGTATGACATCCGCTGGGACGGATTCGGACTCGACCCGCAGGTTTGGGCGGTAATCATGCTGGCGGTTGCCTCGTTGCTGGGAATCCTGATGGCTTTCACCCGCCGCGATGCGGGCTACCTGTTTGTCTTCGTCTGGGCTTTTGCCGGGATTGGCGTCAAGCAGGCGGCTTTCCCACTGGTGGCCGTCAGTGCCTGGATTGCTGCCGGGCTGGCATTGGGGCTGGCCGTATATGCGATTGTGGCGCGGCGGCGGGCATGATAAGCCTATGGGGCGAGCCGTCGGCTCGCCCCTACAACACAATTTACCCGTACCGCTGCATAAATTTTTCCATGCGCCGCAGGGCTTCTTCGATTTTCTCGTAGGCGGTGGCGTAGGAACAGCGCACGAAACCATCGCCGCCCAGGCCGAAGGCGGTTCCTGGCACGACGGCGACGTGCTCTTCGTGCAGGAGTTTTTCGGCAAAGGTGTCTGAGTCCATGCCGCTGGCGCTGATATTGGGGAAGGCGTAGAACGCGCCGCGCGGCTCGAAAGTGTCGAGGCCGAGGCGGTTAAGTCCGCCGACAATCAGTTTGCGGCGGCGGTCGTACTCGGCCAGCATGTCTTGCACGTGCGGCTCGCCGCTTTTGTAGGCTTCAATGGCGGCATCTTGCGCGGTGGTCGGGGC
>JAWOIR010000030.1:0-2577 GCA_046484545.1 Anaerolineales bacterium | reverse complement strand
GCCGGCCACGGTGACGAACGCATCATCCGCGCCATCCAGGAGCAGGCCGCCGAACTGCCCTATGCCGCGCCGGGGATGACCAGCAAAGTCCGCGCCCTGGCCTCCAAAGCGATTGCCGATATCTCGCCTGGCGGCCAACTGACGAAAGTCCTCTTCACCCTCGGCGGGGCCGATGCCAACGAGAACGCCATCAAAATCGCCCGCGCTCACACGGGAAGACACAAAATCCTGACGCGCTACCGCTCCTATCACGGCGCGACCGCCGGGGCCATGGCCGCCACCGGTGACCCGCGCCGCGTCGTCTGGGAGCCGAATTTGATGCCCGGTGTCGTCCATTTTCTCGACCCATACCGCTACCGCTCGACCTTCCATCGCAGCAACCCCGCCATTTCGGAAGCCGATTTCACCCTTGATTACCTCAACCACCTCGAGGAAATCATCCGCTACGAGGGGCCGGAGACCATCGCCGCCATCCTGATGGAAAGCGTGACTGGCACGAACGGCATCATCATCCCGCCCGACGGCTATATGCAGGGCGTGCGCGCGCTATGCGACCAATACGGCATCCTGATGATTGCGGATGAAGTCATGGCCGGGTTTGGGCGCACCGGCAAATGGTTCGCCATCGAGCACTGGAACGTCATCCCCGACCTGATGACCATGGCCAAAGGACTGACCTCCGCCTATGCCCCGCTTGGCGCGGTGGCGATGAAACCCGAAGTCGCCGCCACCTTCGACGAGACCGTCTTCGAGGGCGGCCTGACCTATACCGCTCACCCGATTTCACTGGCGGCAGCCTTGGCCAATATCCAGGTCATGCGCGAGGACAAAATCGTCGAACACGCTGCCGAGATGGGGCCGGTCCTGCACAAATTGCTGGCCGATTTGGGTGAGAATCACCCCTCGGTCGGCGATGTGCGCTCGATTGGGCTGTTCGGCATCATCGAAGTGGTCAAAGACCGGGCGACGAAAGAGCCGATGGCCCCCTGGAACGGCTCCAGTCCGGAAATGAACGCGCTGAAAAAATATTGCACGGAAAACGGCCTGTTTGTCTACACCCACTGGCACACAATTTTGATTATCCCACCCCTGATTATCACCGAAGAACAACTGCGCGAAGGATTCGCAGTTTTAGACAAAGCTCTTGAAATCACGGACAAGGCCGTGTCTGAATTCTCTATCGGACAAACTTCGTGATAGTTTGTCCTCCCTGGCACCACCCGCCACACTTGTACCGTACTGTGTTCGGTTACGCGGCTTGAAATGACAATCGCAAGGTATTGCCGCCTTGCTCGCAGGAATCTTTTACCTGCTCAACCGATAAACACAAAAGACCGGCTGTGAGCCGGTCTTGTTTTAACAGTAGGGCGACCCATCGGGTCGCCCTACTGTTTTATTTCACCAAATTGCGCAAGACCGTATGCAGGATGCCGCCGTTGCGGTAGTAGTTGACTTCGATGCTGGTATTGAGCAGGGCGGTGGCGTTGAATTCAATCACTTTTGCCGCTTGCCCTGAGCCTGTCAAAGTGTCGGGTTTGCTGGCCTTTACGGTGATGACGCTCTGCGGGGCCATGTCGTCGCTCAGGCCGAGGATGTCGAAGGTTTCCGAGCCATCCAGGCCGAGTGATTCGGCGTTCTGGCCGTCCATGAAGCGCAGGGGCAGGATGCCCATTCCGACCAGGTTCGAGCGGTGGATGCGCTCAAATGATTCGGCGATGACTGCCTTGACGCCTTGCAGCATTGGGCCTTTGGCAGCCCAGTCGCGGCTGGAGCCGGTTCCATATTCCTTACCGGCCAGAACAATCGTCGGGATGCCGGCCTGTTTGTATTGCATGGCGGCGTCGTAAATCGGCATAACCTCGTTCAACGTTGAATGTTCAACGTTGAACGACTTCGTCCAGTTGCCTTCTTTTGGCGCTACCAGAATATTTTTCAGGCGGATATTGGCAAATGTACCGCGCGCCATGACCAGGTCGTTGCCGCGCCGCGAACCGTAGGAGTTGAAATCCCTGGGTTGCACGCCGCGTTCTTGCAGGTATTTGCCTGCCGGGCTATCCGGGGCGATGTTGCCTGCCGGGGAGATGTGGTCGGTGGTAATCGAATCGCCGAACAGAGCCAGCACGCGTGCGCCGCGAATATCGCTTACCGCGCCGACATCCAGAGTTAGTTCCTGGAAATAAGGCGGATGGTGGATGTAGGTCGAATCTTCGCCCCAGGCAAACAGTTCGCCCTCGGTCGCCTTGACCTCCTGCCACATTTCCGTGCCTTCAAAGACCGCCGCGTAGCGTTCCTCGAACATGCCGGTATTCAGGCTGGTAGCAACCACGTCGGCGACTTCCCGGGCTGATGGCCAGATGTCCTTGAGATAGACGGGATTGCCGTCCGCGCCAGTGCCGAGCGGTTCGGTTTCGATATCGATGTCCACCGTTCCGGCCAGGGCGTAGGCTACGACCAGCGGCGGGGAGGCCAGGTAATTGGCCTTGACCAGTGGATGGACGCGGGCTTCGAAATTGCGGTTGCCCGAAATGCCTGCCGCGGCAACCAGGTCGACGCCGGTGACGGCTTTGGCGACTTCAC
>JAWOIR010000028.1:0-5851 GCA_046484545.1 Anaerolineales bacterium | reverse complement strand
CGAACAGCGAGAGTATAATCCTAAGTTGGGTGCATCGTCAATGGACAAATCACAAATCAAAATCCTTCATCTGTTCTTCCTGATGGTCTGGCTGGCTGGCTGCGCGCCTGTTGAGCCGGGGCTTGCTACAACCGCATCCCCCACGCGCGAACTGCCAACCGCCACCCCAACCCTGGCCGCCATCCCCACCCGGGCAGAAACAGCGACCCCCACGCAGACAGACATCGTCAGCGCGCCGGCTTGTTCCCCGGCCTCCCTGGAATCGGGCAGTACCGGCGCGGGCCTGCTGGACAAGCCGATGGATTACTATGCCGTACTGCCGCCCTGCTACCAGCAGGGCGAACAAAAATACCCGGTGCTGTACCTGCTGCATGGATTAAACGCCAATCAGCAGCAGTGGCTCGACCTGGGCATTGGCCAAAAAGCGGCGGAGATGATGCTGGCGGGAGAAATTCCGCCCTTCCTGATTGTCCTGCCTTTCGACTATTCCTTTAAACAACCGGGGGAATATCGCTTCGAGGAAGTGTTTCTCGAACACCTGATTCCTGAAATCGAAACTGCCTACCGCGTTCAAACAGACCGTTCGGCGCGCGCCGTCGGCGGGTTGAGTCGCGGCGGGGCCTGGGCAATTTACCTGGTCTCGCGCAATCCGGAGACCTTCGCCATTGTCGGGGCACATTCGCCGGTCGTGTTTCCGTCCACCGGCGGCGCATTGACGTTGCTGCTGCGCGACATGCCGCTCGAATTAAGGCCGACTTTCTACGTTGACGCGGGCGACAGGGACATTGACTTTCGCGGCATCCAGGCGTTCACGAATCTGCTCAACTCCTATGACTATCCGCATGAATGGCGGCAGAACCTGGGTTATCACGATGAAGCCTACTGGAAGGAACAGGTCGAGGAATACCTGCGCTGGTATGGCAGGCAGTTTTCAGGCGCAGAATAAAGCACTTGCTCAGCGAATCGAAGCGATAAAAGAGTCAATCATTGCCTGGTCCCAACCGTCTTTCGGGCCGGAAAACATCAGCGCGGCAATCCCGCTCCTGCCCTCGAAAATGACAATCATCTGACGCATTGTCACCGAGCGGCCATCCATATCCGTCTCCCCTTCCATAATCGTTGCCTCGACTTGTTGCCCGCGAATGGTGTAAGTCTTTTGCTCGACAGGCTGCATATCCGCTGAACCCTGCCCGGTCTGGCGCGCCATCGAGCGTTCCATTTCGCGGCGCATTTCTTCCTGGTCTCCAACCATGCTGGCCGGGAATTGTGCCAGCATAATCATCGGGCGGGTGTCAGTCGTTGGCATCATAAAAACATATTTTAGCGAGAAAATATCGAATGCCATTTGCTCATACCCGGCGGGCAAATCGTAATCGGCGATGGAATCGGCAATACGGGCCACCGCTTCGGGGTCATTCGCGCCTTCGATGACGCGCCCAAAACTCTCACCAGCGTACCACATTCCCGCCATGCCAAGGCCGGCCACACAACAACAAAGCAGTACCAGGATACCAATGATTATCAGGATTTGTTTTTGATTCATTTTATGCTCCTATTCTTCATTTTTCATTTTCCTTGCGAACGGCGTTCCGGATTGCGTTTAACATCGCATCCGGGTTTTCGGGCAACGGATGGGCCGGCATCCCAACCCGGCTGTAAAGTTTTTTCAACACCTGAACGCTCAAGGCCGGGCGATTCGACAGGCCATCCCGCCTGTCGAGATAGTCTTCAAGAAATTGCAGGTCGGCATTGGTGAGTTTTCCCAGCGGAAAATCGGACAGGTCTGCCCACGCCTGACCAGCCAGACTTTGCGAATCATGTTGGATGGCCAGATTCTCCAGGCGGAGCGCCCCGGCGTCGTGGACGACCAGCGTCCCGGCGGCCATATCGCCCAGGCGGCGGGCACGTGTGTCGGCGAACATGGCGACCACACCGACGCCGTAGAACGAGGGCAGGAAGTCCACCACGCGTACCAGGTTTCGAATCAACACTTCGCTCAACGTGACCGGTGTCCCATCACTGCGAATGACGCGAATCCCGACCAGTCGTTTGCCGGGCGATTGCCCATTCCAGATGAGTTCAAAGAAAATGTAATAACCCCAGAAAAAGACAAAACTCATCAGGCTGAGCAGGGCAAAAGACCAGGTTTCGAGGTCTGGGCCGCTGAACATCTGCCGAAAGATGAAATAAAACATTAGCCAGAACACGATGACCTGCATCAGGACCATCAGGATACTGTCCACCAGGGCAGCCAGGAAACGCGACCCCAGCCCAGACAGGTTGTAATCAAAGATGACATTTTCGGGGGTATCAATCGTGAGAATTTCGTCGGGTTGGTTCATGTATAATTACGCAACTTAATCGGATTTTTGTTCATACAATTGTACAACAGGTTGTCAAACCAATGCGTCCCGAAGAACTATATACCACCCAAAAACAAAACTGGACAGCCCTGGACGCGCTCATCAAACACAGTCAGCGCCAAATCGGTTCGCTTTCGCCGGAAGATGTGCAACTGTTGGGGCGCTTATACCGCCAGGCCACCTCAGACCTGGCAATGGCCCAGCGCGATTTTCCACGCCACCAGGTGACCGGTTATCTCAACCAACTGGTCGGGCGCGCCCATGCCGTCATCTACCGCGATGAGCCGCTGCAAACCAACCGGCTGGTCAACTTTGCCCTGCGCGGCTTCCCACGCGTCTTTCGCAAAACCCTGCCCTTTACCCTGGCGGCGGCCCTGCTCTTTCTCCTGCCCGCCCTGGCAACTGGGTTGGCGATCTTTTTCGCGCCCCATTCAGCGCGCTGGCTGCTGCCGGTTGAGATTCAGTCCTTGATACCGATGATTGAACAAAAGGAACTGTGGGTAAATATTCCAATCCACGAGCGACCTTACGCATCTTCATTCATTATGCAGAACAATATCCGTGTCTCGTTCCTGGCCTTTGCCAGCGGCATGACCGCCGGGCTGTTTACCCTGTGGATACTGATTCTCAACGGCCTGATTCTGGGCGGCCTGCTCGGCCTGACCGCCCATCACGAAGTCGGCTGGGAGTTGGCAAATTTCGTCATCGGGCATGGCGTACTGGAGTTGAGCGTCATCTTCATGGCGGGCGGGTCGGGGCTGATGCTCGGCTGGGCCATGCTGCGACCCGGCCTGATGCGCCGCCGCGACGCCCTGACCATTGCCGCGCAGGACGCCGTTAAATTGCTGCTCGGCGCAGTGCCAATATTGGTCGTCGCCGGGATTATTGAGGGGTTTATTTCCCCGGCGGAGAACATCCTGCCAATTTTCAAATGGGGGGTGGGTATTTTCAGCGGCGCGTTATTTTATGTTTATTTGTTCCTGTTTGGGCATGAAAGGCGCGAAAAACGCAACAGGAGATTTGAACCATGACAAAACTGCATTTTGGCGCAGCCTGGTATCCCGAACACTGGCCGCAGGAACGCTGGGCCGAAGACATCCGCCTGATGAAGGAAGCCCATGTCAGCGTCATTCGCCTGGCAGAGTTTGCCTGGTCAACGCTGGAACCGGCTGAGGGCGAGTTCCACTTCGAGTGGCTGGAACAGGCCATCACCATGCTGGCCGAAGCGGGTATTGACAGCGTGCTGGGAACACCCACCGCCGCGCCGCCCGCCTGGCTGGCAGACCCTGAGCAGCACCCCGGCACCCTGGCCGTGGACGAGACCGGGCGCACCGTCCAGTTTGGCAACCGCTGTCATTACTGCGTCAACGCCCCCGAATTTCACAACGCCAGCCGCCGCATCGTGCGCGCCATGGCCGAACGCTTTGGCAATTCGCCGCACGTCATCGGCTGGCAATTGGACAACGAATACAACCGCGTGTGTCACTGCGACCACTGCAAAGCCCAATTCCAGGCCTTTCTGCGCGAGGAATACGGCACGCTCGACGAACTGAACGCGCGCTGGTCAACCGCCTACTGGAGCCAGACCTACTCAAATTGGACGCACATCCCCATCCCGATTGGCCCCCATAACCCCGGCCTGATGCTGGCCTTCAAACGCTTCGTCACCCGCTCTTACACCAACTTCCAGAAAATACAGTTGGACGAACTACGCCCGCACCTGCCTCCGTCCGCCTGGGTGACTCATAATTTTATGGGCTGGTTCGGCGCTTTCGACCATTACGCCCTGACCCACGACCTGGACATGGCCTCCTGGGACTGGTACATCGGGACGGGCCACCAGGAGCACCTCGTCAGCGGTGCCGCCCACGACCTGACGCGCGGCTTCAAGCGCAAAAACTTCTGGCTGATGGAAACCCAGCCGGGTAACGTCAACTGGTCGAAAACCAATAACGCGCTCAACAAACTCGAAGCGCGGACAATGGCCTGGCACGCCGTCGCGCACGGGGCCGACGCCCTGCTCTACTGGCAGTGGCGCTCCGCTTTGGGTGGGCAGGAGCAATATCATGGCACGCTGGTAGACCAATCCGGGCGTCCACGTCCGTTCTATTACGAGGCCCGGCTGATAGGGGAGGAGTTTGCCAGGGTATCGGAACTGCTCTCAGGCTCGACCATTCAGAGCAAAACGGCGATTCTCAATTGCTACGACAGCCGCTGGGCCATCGAGTTCCAACCCCATCACGCCGATTTCGATTATGTCGCCCATCTCCAACACTGGTATCGTCCGCTGGCGGCGCGCAACCTGAACATTGACATCTTGTCCGCCGACGAGCCGCTCGACGGCTACCGGTTGGTGGTCGCACCGGCGTTGAATATCCTTGACGAGGCCCGCGTCGAGAAATTGAAAGCGTTTGTCAAGGATGGCGGTCACTTGGTGCTGACGCTGCGCAGCGGCATGAAAGACCGCCACAACGCCCTGCTGCCCCTGCGCCAACCCGGCGCGCTGGCCGAACTGGCCGGGGTGGAAGTGGAAGAATACTACGCGCTCGAACGTCCGGTTCCGGTGGCGGACACTCGCTTTAAGGGGATTGCTTCGCTCTGGGCGGAAAGCCTGCGCATCCTGGAAAAGGCCGGTCAGACAACCGTCATGGCGCGCTACGGCGCGAGCAACGGCTGGCTGGACGGGCAGCCCGCCATCACGTTCAACCCGTACGGAGATGGATTCGTTTACATGGTGGGCGCTTATCTCGACGCGGACAGCCAGCAAACCCTGGTAAACCAGGTGATTTCCGCCGCCAATCTCAACCCCTTTGCCGCCCCGCCGACGGTCGAAGTACGCACCCGCACCCTGGCGGATGGCAAATTGCTGTATTTCGTCATCAACCACAGCCGCGCCGAACAGGAAATCAACCTGCCCTGGCCCGCCGTTGAACACTTGAGCGGCCAGAAAGTATCCGCAGGCCACCTGGTCTTGTCTCCCTATGCCGTTGCCCTACTGACGGAGGAAGAATCCGCATGAAATCCATTCCCGTGCTGCCTTTTTTTCTCGTCATCCGACAGTTTGCGTTGGCTTTTCACATTGTGTGGAAGGACCCCGCTTTTCAATTCCTGGCATTGATAACCAGCGGCGCGCTCGGCATCGGAACCGTTTTCTATCGCTTCGTGGAAGGCTGGAATTGGCTCGATAGCCTGTATTTTTGTGTCATTACCCTGGCAACCGTCGGCTATGGCGATTTCTCACCACAAACTGATGCGGGTAAAATTTTCACCATGATTTACATCTTTCTGGGGATTGGATTGCTGGTGGCTGTCTTTACCCGGCTGGCAGAAGCCCTGCTGGCCTCCCGGCGCAATGAGCCGATGAACACCAATTCATAATTTTGTAAACATTATCAATCGGCCCAGGTGCGGCGTCCCAGGGCGGAGGCAATCAATTCAACCGACAGGTGGGCGGTCTGGTTAACCGTGTCGAGGATGGGGTTGCTCTC
>JAWOIR010000002.1:0-4063 GCA_046484545.1 Anaerolineales bacterium | reverse complement strand
GCTTCGGCGCCGGCAACTACGGCATGTGCGGTCGGGCCTACAGCCCCAATTTCCTCTGGATGTGGCCAAACGCGCGCATCTCGGTCATGGGCGGCGAGCAGGCCGCCAGTGTCCTCTCGCAGATCCGACGTGGTGTCGCCGATTCCAACATCCGAACCTTTGCCAGTCTGATTCAGGCCGATGGTTACAATCCGCTCGTCGTGCAAGGCGCAACGTTTAGCCTGCCCACCGAAAAACGTGCCGAGATTTTGGCTCAGATTGAGACTCTTCCGGCTATTCCTGAAAAGTCGCCTGAAGGCGACCGTACCGCCCGCTTTAGCGAGCCTGGGCTGGCAGCGATGGAAAAGCTTCTTTCCGCGCCTTTCACCCCTGGCAAACTGTTGACTGCTGCCATCGCAGCCGGGTTACGCCAGCCAGTCGAATTTCTCGAAAACGTCCTTTCCCAATCCGAGCAACATTTGCGTGCTGAATTTGGCGAGGGCTACTGGATTGACCACTGGACCTACATCCTCGACCTGCTTGATTCCTACCTTGCGGTTTACCCTGACAAAAAAGCCGAGCTGCTCTTTGACTCCGAACCGCTCCCCTTCTACGATAGCCCCGAAGTTGTCCTGCCGCGCCGTGAGCGTTATGTGCTGGCAAATGGCAAGCCACGCCAACTCAACGCACTGCGCAAAGACCCCGAAAAGGCGGCGCTGATTGCCGCTCGTGGCGAAAATGGCTATTGGGCCTGTTCGCAAAACGGAAAAGGCGAACTCTTCCGCCTGAACTTGTTCGGCAAACTCAGCCTGCTCGCCCTGCTCAAATTCATCACTCGTGACCCGTTCGGCATGGGCATCGAAATGGAAGGCGGACGCCCCGGCTGGTACGACGCCCTCAACGGCCTGCCCGGCCTGTTCGGCTCGTCGATGCCCGAAACGTATGAACTGTTGCGCCTGGTGGATTTCCTGATTGATGGCCTGGAACAATTCCCACGTGAAACCGAATTACCGCGCGAAGCAAAGAGTCTGCTCGAAACCATCCGCGCGCAATCCGCGTCTACAACGGATGACCTGTCCCGCTGGAACGCGCTGTCAGACGCGCGCGAGGCCTATCGCACCGCAACCCGCCTCGGCTTCGAAGGCGAAACCCTCCGCCTGGACGCGGCTGCTTTGACGGAAACCCTGCGCGGGATGAAATCCAGCCTCGAAGACGGTATCCGCCGCGCCGCTGCGCTGACCGACGATGTCTCGCCAACCTATCTGGCTTGCGAACCTGTCGAATATGACGTGCTGGACGAAACCGACTCTGCCGGGCGGAATACCATCACGGTCAAATCCTTCCGGCCTGTGCCCCTGCCGCTCTTCCTCGAAGGCCCGGTGCGCCAGATGAAAGTTTTGGCGGGTGCCGAAGCCCGCAAACTGCACGAAACCGTGCGCGCCAGCGCGTTGTATGACCGCAAACTGGGCATGTACCGCGTCAACGCCTCGCTGGACGAGCAACCGCACGACATTGGCCGCGCCCGTGCCTTCTCGCCCGGCTGGCTCGAAAACGGTTCGATTTGGCTGCACATGTCTTACAAATACCTGCTCGAACTGCTGCGCGCCGGATTATATGAACAATTTTTTGCCGAACTGCCCACAAACCTGGTTCCGTTCATGGACCCGGCTATCTACGGCCGTTCGCCGCTCGAAAACTCATCCTTCATCGTCTCCAGCGTCCACCCGGATGAGTCCTTGCACGGTGGAGGTTTCGTCGCCCGCTTGAGCGGTTCGACGGCTGAATTCCTGTCGATGTGGCAGTTGATGATGAGCGGCCCGCAGCCGTTTATTGTTGAAAATGATGAACTGCAACTCGTCCTGCACCCAATTTTGCCCGGCGACTGGTTCGATGCGGATGGCAAAGTGTCCTTCCGGCTGCTCGGAAAAACGACTGTCACCTATCACAACCCCTCCCGCCGCGACACCTTCAGCGGCCTGGACGCGGAAAAAATCGTCCTGCGCCTTGAAAACGGCGAATCAGTCAGGCTTTCTGGTGGGGTTGTGCCTGCACCCTATGCCCAGGCTGTCCGCGATGGGGCTGTCGCGGCGCTGGATGTGTATTTTTGTTTGTAGAGCGAGATATTATCTCGCTCTACAGAAATAGGAGAAAACCATGACTACCAACCTGCGATTCCGTATCCTTGGCAAGAGCAACCTGAACATCACCGAAATCGGATTCGGCCTGTGGGCGGCTGGCGGCGACCAGTGGGGCGCCACCGACGACCAGCAGGTGTTCGATGCAATTGATTACGCTCTTGACCAGGGTATGAACTTCTACGACACCGCCGATGTCTATGGTGGTGGTCATAGCGAGGAGCTGCTCGGCAAAGCCATGCACGGACGGCGTGACAAATTCATCGTCGCCTCCAAAATCGGCTGGCGTGATTTCGACGGCGAGAGTGGGCAAAGCGCCTATACCACGGTTGAGAAATTCATCGCTGGCGTGGAAAGCAATCTCAAACGCCTGAACACCGATAACATCGATGTTCTCCAAAGTCACATTGATTTCCGCGACCCGACCATGGAAATCTTCGTCGAAGGCTTTCAGAAACTCCAACAACAGGGCAAAATTCGTGCTTATGGCTTAAGCACCAGTAATTTTGAATACATCAAAGCCTTCAATGCCGATGGCGGCTGCGCCAGCCTGCAAATTGATTACAGCATTCTCAACCGCAGTGCCGAGGAAGAAATCTTCCCCTATTGCCAGCAAAATAACATCGGCGTCATCGTGCGCGGCGGGCTGGCGATGGGCATTCTGGCGGGCAAATTCACGCCCGAAACCCGCTTCCCCGAAGGCGACTTTCGCCGCCGCTGGCACGAAAACCCGGACGAGTACGAAATTTTCCTGAACGACCTGAAAATCGTCGCGCAACTGCGCGAACTCGTAACCCCCGAAAGAAGCCTGGCGCACCTGGCCCTGCAATTCGTCCTCCATCACCCGGCGGTTACAAGCGTCATCCCCGGCATCAAGGACGTTGCCCAGGCCGAGAAAAACATTGCGGCGGGCTTGCTGCCGCCCCTCAATGCCGAGGAAATCGCTTTTGTTGACAACCTTGTCGCACCCGGCAAGGGGCGCAAGATTTGGCCTGCCTAAATCCGTACTACCGCCTTCAGGCGGCTGACGCAGGCTAAAGCCTGCGGTACGTATCACACCCAACGAGACCCACCATGCCCACCCCCAACTGGCAATTCATCGACTCCAACGGCACATTCCAGCTGCCCGACCCCGACCACACCAACTACCTGTACTTCCCATTGCTCAACGAAGCCGGGATGATGTCTGCCATCACGCCCACTGCCCACGGCGATGCCAAAAGCAGCCAGAACAGTTACCTGCTCGCCCCGGTTTCGGTGGATGACCTGCACAACACCCGCTCGGCGCGCAATTTCTGGGTGCGGATGGACGGGGGGCGGGCCTGGTCGGCGACTGGGAACAGCGCGGAACAAACCATCGTTCGACTAAGCGCCGATAAAGAGGCTGTGACCCTGACTGCGGGTTTGCTCTGGCAAACTGTCCGCCGGACAGATTCTCAGAGCGGGTTGCAGGCTGAAGTGACCAGTTTCGTCCCAGCCAGTGAGAAGCATCAGGTCGAGTTGATGCGCGTCCGCTTGAAAAACACCGGCCCGGAGGCCCTGCGCCTGACCCCAACCGCTGCCATCCCGATTTATGGACGCTCGGCGGATAATTTGCGCGACCACCGGCACGTCACCTCGCTGCTACATCGCATCGCCTGCACAGAACACGGCGTGCTCGTCCGCCCGACGCTGTCGTTCGATGAGCGCGGGCATACCGTTAATACGCTGACCTATGCCGTGCTTGGCGTGGATTTGGGCGGCAAGTCTCCCGTTGGCTTTTTGCCGGTGCTGGAAGATTTCATCGGCGAAGGCGGCGCGCTGGATTGGCCCGGGGCAGTCGTCGCTGATTTGACGGCGACCCAGGCGCCGGGGTGCACGGTCGAGGGGTACGAGGCCATGGGCGGTATCCGATTTGCAGATGTGGAACTGGCTCCGGGCCAGGAAACGTCCTACATTCTCCTGATGGG
>JAWOIR010000439.1:0-6699 GCA_046484545.1 Anaerolineales bacterium | reverse complement strand
CATCATGGAGTAGATAACTTGTTTGGTGTCAGTGGTCATGGGGGCTCGATTGGGGATTTTGGATTTTGGATTGAAGATTGATGATTCTCAAGGAAGATTTTACCGTATTAATTCGTTTTACGATTTTGACCCACGACAGGCTGCCCGGATTTGCGCCAGCACCCCGTCCAGGTCGTTGAAAACCTGTTCGTTCTGAAAACGAAGGATGCGAAAGCCGCGTTCGGTCAGGGCTTGTTCACGTTTGCGGTCGGATTCGACCTGTTGCAAATGAATCCCGCCATCCACTTCGATGACCAGGCTGGCGGCGTGACAGTAGAAATCGACAATAAAGCCGGCAATCACCTGCTGACGCCGAAAGTGAATCCCGTTCAGCCGATTGGCGCGCAGGGCCTGCCAGAGAACCTTTTCGGCAGGAGTCATGTTCTGGCGCAGTTCACGGGCACGGGCGGCTTTGGCCAGGCTGATTTTTTGCCCGATGACGATGTTTTTGACTGGCATGGCGGGCTTCCTTTCAGACCCCTCCCCCGGCCCCTCCCCGAATCGGGGAGGGGAGAGACTCCCCCTTTCCTTGAAGGAAAGGGGGGCGGGGGGATAGGTCAAATAGAATCGAATCCGATTCGGCGCAGGTATTCGAACGTTGAGTCGTAAAATTCTCGTTTTCGTGTGTGGTCTTCATCGTCCCCTTGTGGAACAACAATTACCATACCCTGCCGAGCGCGAGTTAATAGAACGCGATATGCGTTTTTGAGATAAATTTGTCGTTCTTGTTTGAGAATGCGATTCCATTTGTCGCCAACGAAAGACCAATGCTGCCAACCAGATGGCGAATGGCGAAAATCAGCATCCCAGGTTACACAGGCCCAATCTAACTCCAGCCCTTGTACCTGAAATTCAGTGACAACATCTTCAAGATAATATGATGAGCGAACATCTTCCTTACCATCCAAAAACCAGTGGATTGGGTCAACCGGAGAGCGAACGTCAATCGCATGGGGTTTTAATCGTTGTGCCTGAGAAGAGACGACAATCCCATATCGTTCTGAGCCGCGTGCCTGTTGTTTCAGCCATTGTTTGGCCTTCTGCAAATCGCGCGTAATGACAATTGGGTATTTCTCTTTGACTTTTCCAAGCGTCTCCCTTGCTTTGCCTGGTTGCAAATCTAAAATTTGCTTCACAAGCAACGAGACATGCTCCGCACGGAAAGAGCGCATGGAAACCGCGAGATGCAATTCATCTTTGAACGTCACATGCGGTAATTGCTGAACTTTTCGCAACGTTTCACCTGCTCCATATTCGCTGTCAGTCAGGCGGGATGAAATATAAACATGCCAGTTTTTGAAGGAACGCAGCAGCGATTCCATCCACTCCCCAATTCCTGCTTCTCCCGTGTGGATTTCTTGCCCACCTCCAACAAGACAGACAATGACAGCCCAATCGGGGTGACGGTCAAGGCAGGAAATCAAAAACTCAGGTTCTGAAATATGAAAATTGGTTTTGCCACGTTTGCGGCTCATAAAATTGGCAGTTTGTTGCAAATCCCACGCGCGTTGTGCCTCATCAAAGAGAGCAACATGCTCAATGGGCGGTTTTTCAATATCAATCAAGCAATCGTCTCGAAAGTTATGAACGTTTTGAATGAAGGCTTTCACTTCACTCATTGCATCGCTCTTGCGCATTTTCCTTCCCAACTCCTTTGCTTGTTTGACTTGGTCACGCGCCAATGCCTCGCGCAAAATAGCGACAAGTGGCCCGTTGCCTGAGAGAAAAACGCTGTACAAATCATTGTTCTCATCAATATGTTGTGTCGCTATATTCAATCCAACCAGTGTTTTTCCTGAACCGGGAACACCTGTCACAAAGCAAATCGATTTGTGTGATTTTTCTTTCGAGAAGCGGATAATTTCAGCAATCGTGTCGGATGTTTGGCTGAGATTAATTGCACTGGCATCACTACGAGAAATTTCGCTGACTGAATGACCGTTATACAGCGCCATTGCGGCTTCGATAATATTCGGGGTGGGATGGTAGCGGCCTTTTTCCCATTCAACAAGATTGATTTGCGAACCATCTACAAACTGTAGCACTTCGACAATTACACGCGGAAGGATTTTTACATCCGACAAAATGGGTAGCAAGATATTGTCATTGTGGGGAGTGGTAGAAATTACCACATCGTTTGTTTTCGCTTTGGTTGCAATCAGCACTGGTGCAATCGTGGCGCTATGGCTGGTCTCGTGAAAATTTTTCAAATCAAGCGCATAATCCCAAACCTGTTCAATTGCATAAGCCGGGAATTCCTTTTCGCCAGTCTTGAACTCCAGCACAAAAATCACCGATTCAATCACAAGAACAACATCAATCCTTTTTCCCATACGAGGGATGGCATACTCGAAATAAATCCCACCCGTATAAGGCGACAGGATAGTTTTCAAAATGCCAATCTGCTCAATCCAAGCATCGCGCTGGGTCTGTTCCAGCGCAAATTGATTAGCACTCACCAACTGACCAAGTACTTCAGTTTCGGGCATCATCATGAATTTTTCGATTGTGCTTGCAAAATATGACCGTTGCATAGTTACCTGCATCTTCTGAGTGTTTTCCCCCAATCATAACGCAATAATTTAATCAAAAACAACGAGCAAGCCCGATAGCCCCGATGTATAATCAAATCAAATCCGGTTCTTTTCCATTTCAAAGGAACGGCCATGAACACACTCGACGGGCAGGAGCATTTCAAGACCTTGTTCGATTACGCCCCCATCTCACTCTGGGAAGAAGACTATAGCGGCATCAAACGCCGCTTCGATGCGCTCCGCGCCCAGGGGGTCGCATCGCTTGAAGCCTATCTGGAACAAAGCCCCGATTTTCTCGATGCCTGTATGCGCGAGATGGTCGTCCTGCGCGTCAACCGGCAAACGCTGGAGATGCTCAAAGCCGGTTCGCAGGAGGAATTGCTCGCCAGTCTCGACAAAGTCTTCCGGGACGGGATGCGCCATCACTTCCATAGCGAACTGCTGGCGCTCTGGAACGGTGACCAGGATTGGGCCGGGGAAGGCGTCAACTACGCCCTCGACGGCCAGGCGGTCGACATCCTGTTGCACTGGCGCATCCTGCCGGGGTATGAGCAAACCTGGGAGCGCGTGCTGGTCACCATTGAGAACATCACCGCCCGCAAACAGGCCGAACGGCGCTTGCAGGAACTCTTCGAAGCCTCGCCCATTTCGCTCTGGGAGGAAGATTACAGCGACCTGAAAAAATATTTCGACTCGCTGCGCCAGGCCGGGGTAAGCGATTTGGGGACCTACCTGCAACAGCACCCCGAAGCGGTCAGGCATTGCATGGGGCTGATTCGCGTGCTGGATGTCAACCGGCGTACGCTGGAACTGTTCGCGGCGGAATCGAAGGAACACCTGCTGGCTAACCTGGGCCGGGTCTTCCGCGACGAAATGGGCCAGCATTTTGCCAGCGAACTGGTCGACCTGTGGAACGGCAAACTGACCTACGAGCGCGACGGCATCAACTATTCCCTCAATGGCGACCCCATCGACATCCACCTCAGTTTTCGGGTCATGCCCGGCCATGAGCATGATTTCGGCTGGGTGCTGGTCTCCATCGAAGACATCACCGCCCGCAAAAAGGCCGAAGACTACCTGCGCTACCTCGGCACCCACGATGTCATGACCGGCCTGTACAACCGCGCTTACTTCGAGGAAACCCTGCTCAAACTCGAAAAACAGCGCGACGAGCCGCTCAGCATCCTGATCGCCGATGTGGACGGATTGAAAAATGTCAACGACACGCTTGGGCACCAGGCCGGCGACAACCTGATCCGCCGCGCTGCCGAGGTGCTCCGGGCCGCGCTGGACGAGAGCCTGGTCGCCGCCCGCATCGGCGGGGATGAGTTTGCCGCCTTCCTGACCGGCTACGATGAAACAAAAGCGCAGGAGGTCGTCAGGCAAATCGGCGCATTGGTCGTCTTGAACAACAAATACTACCGCGAACCGGTGTTGAGCATCTCCACAGGGGTTGCCACCGGCCAGCCTGGATTAACAGTTCAAGACATCATCCGCATGGCCGATGACGCCATGTACGATCGCAAGGCCCTGCACCACCTGCGCGGCAAGTACGCGCCATAAAGCCCGGCAGGATTTGTTGTACAATATACTCGTTCACCCCCACCCAACAGGAGACCCCCAAATGGCAAAAACTGACAAAAAACTGGCCGAACTGAAAACCCGCTTGCAGGAAATCAACGACCTGAACAGCGCTGCTGCCGTCTTGAACTGGGACCAATCCACCTACATGCCGCCCGGCGGCGCGCCCGCGCGCGGACGCCAGATGGCTGTCCTGGCGCGCATCGCCCAGGAAAAATTCATCGACCCGGCCATCGGCAAACTGCTTGACGACCTTGAACCCCACGCCGAGGGCCTGTTTTACGACGATGATGACGCGGCCCTCATCCGCGCCACGCGCCGCGAATACGACAAAGCCACAAAAGTCCCGCCCGCGTTTATGGCCGAGTTCTCCGAACATTCCGCGCTCTCGTACCAGGCCTGGACCGAAGCCCGCCCGGCCAACGACTTCAAAACCATGCAGCCTCTGCTCGAAAAAACCCTTGAGCAGAGCCGTCAACTGGCGAACTTCTTCCCCGGCTACGACCACATCGCCGACCCGCTGATTGACTTTGCCGATTACGGCATGAAAGCCGCCAGCGTGCGCAAAGTCTTCGCCGAACTGCGCGAGCAACTTGTCCCGCTGGTCGAAGCCATCAGCGCCCAGGAACCCGCCGACGACTCGTGCCTGAAACAGCACTTCCCCGAAGAGGCGCAACTGGCTTTTGGGCGCATGGTCATCGAAAAATTCGGTTACGACTTCAAACGCGGACGCCAGGACAAAACCCACCACCCCTTCGAGACCAAATTCTCGGTTGGCGACGTGCGCATCACCACCCGCGTCAACGAAAACGACTTTGGCGAAGCCTTCTTCTCGACCACCCACGAATCCGGTCACGCCATGTACGAACAGGGCACCGACCCGGCTTACGAAGGCACGCCGCTCGGCCACGGAACCAGCGCCGGGGTCCATGAATCCCAATCGCGCACCTGGGAAAATCTCGTCTCACGCAGCCGCCCGTTCTGGGAGCATTTCTATCCCGAACTGCAAAAGACCTTCCCGGAACAGTTGGGCAAAGTCTCGCTGGATACCTTCTACCGCGCCATCAACAAGGTCCAGCGCTCGCTCATCCGCACCGACGCGGACGAAGTGACCTACAACCTGCACGTCATGTTGCGCTTCGAACTCGAACTGCAACTGCTCGAAGGCACGCTGGCGGTCAAAGACCTGCCCGAAGCCTGGCACGCCGCCTACAAAGCCGACCTGGGCCTCACCGCCCCCAGCGACGTGGACGGCTGTTTGCAGGATGTCCACTGGTACGCCGGGATGATTGGCGGCATGTTCCAGGGCTACACCCTCGGCAACATCCTTTCGACCCAGTTCTACGCCAAAGCGCTGGAATTCCATCCCGAAATCAAAACCGAAATCGGACAGGGCAAGTTCGACACCCTGCACACCTGGCTCAAGGACAACATCTACCGCTACGGCAGCAAGTACACCGCGCCGGAACTGATTGTCCACGCCACTGGCCGCGATTTGGACATCGTCCCCTACATCCAATACCTGCGCGCCAAGTATGGTGAGTTGTATCAGTTGTAAGATTTGACTGTACAAAATCTCCATTCCGGGTATAATCTGCCCAGCCCGAGGCACAGCCCCATGATGAGATACCTTATCCGTCCCCTCCCGCGAGTTCCAACCATGAACCGTTGATTCAAAAATCCGAAGTCTTGAAGACTTCGGATTTTTTGTGCCAGATTATGAGATTACTTCTCTACCAGAACCCCGTTGACATATTTGTGCAGCACACTCGAAATCAAGGTCTGGTAGGGAATGCCTTCGCGCACGGCGCGTTTCTGCAAATCGAGCAAGTCTTTCTCTGAAATGCGGATATTGACGCGCCTGTCCTTACGAAAAGTAGCGCGAGCATAGGCGCGATACTGCGCCGCCTGCTCTTTGAAATTTTTCACGGATTGCCATTCTTCGTTTTCGTAAGAAGCCAGCACATCCAGTTCGTCTTTTTCAAATTTCAAGTCGCTCATTTTGAACCACCTTTCAGGTATTTTCGGGTCGCTCTTCGACTTGGAATGATTGTCTTCAAGAAGACTTCGTGCTCATTTTCAACAAATGGAACAAGGTAAGCATAATTATCAACCTGAATGACAAAAATTTTTTGCCCTTGGTATTTCTCTTGATTGGGATGTTCCAGAATGTCTAGCAAAAATCCCATTTCGATACATAGAACAATTTCCTCGAAAGTGACTTGTCTTTCGGCTTTGAGTACAGCATTTTTCTCTGCATTCCAAGCAAAGGTTTTCATGCCCAAATTGTAGCATTTTGTGTGCCTTTTGGCAACAGTCTGTATCTGCAATTATTCATCCTTCAAATTACCGACCAACAAAAGGAGACCAAAACATGCCAACTGACCCCCTATCCCCCTACCTGCCCTTTGGCGATAACACCCGCGCGCCCTGGTACGGCAAGGACATCATCTCAGTCAAACAATTCACCCGCCCCGACCTGGACTACGTTTTTGGCGTGGCCCACGAAATGCGCGGCATGGTCGAACGCGTCGGGACCTTCGAC
>JAWOIR010000363.1:0-7882 GCA_046484545.1 Anaerolineales bacterium | reverse complement strand
TGCGCGCCGACAAAATCCTCGATATCCTGAAAAAATCGGGCGCCGACAGCATCCACCCCGGTTATGGCTTCCTGGCCGAGCGCGAAGATTTCGCCCAGGCCTGCCTCGACGCGGGCATCGCCTTCATCGGCCCGAAACCGTCCTCGATTGCCGCTATGGGCGACAAGATGACCGCCCGCGAAACCGTCCGCAAAGCGGGCGTGCCGGTGGTGCCAGGGACGGAGGATGTCGGCAACCTGAGCGATAACAAACTACTGGCCATCGCGCCCAAAATCGGCTTTCCGTTGTTGATAAAGGCCACAGCCGGTGGCGGCGGCAAAGGGATGCGCGAAGTGCGTTCGCTCGAAGAAATGCCCGAGCTGCTCATATCGGCCCGCCGTGAAGCGGAATCAGCTTTCGGTGACGGCAACGTCTATTTGGAGAAACTGGTTGAAGGCGCGCGCCACATCGAAATCCAGATACTGGCCGATATGCACGGAAACGTCATCCACCTCGGCGAGCGCGATTGTTCCATCCAGCGCCGCCACCAGAAACTGGTCGAGGAAGCCCCCTCGCCCTTCATGGACGAGGAACTGCGCCAACGCATGGGCGAAGTGGCCGTCAAAGCCGCCCAGGCCGTCGATTATGTCAACGCCGGCACAATCGAATTCCTGGTCGACAAAGACAAGAATTTTTTCTTTCTCGAAATGAACACCCGTTTGCAGGTCGAACATCCCGTCACTGAAATGGTGACCGGAGTCGACATCGTCAAAGAGCAAATCCGCATTGCGCGCGGGCGGCCCCTGCAATACAAACAAGAAGACATCAAATTCAACGGTGCGGCCATCGAGTGCCGCATCAACGCCGAAGACCCCTACAACGGATTCATGCCCTCGACCGGCAAAATCAGCCACAGCATCCTGCCAACCGGCCCAGGCATCCGCATTGATACGGGTGTGTATCCCGGCTTCGAGATTACGCCTTATTACGACCCAATGATTTCCAAACTCATCGTCTGGGGCGAGACGCGCGCCCAGGCCATCCTGCGCATGCGCCGCGCACTGGAGGAATACCGCATCGTCGGCGTGCGAACCAACATCCCCTTCCACCAGACCCTGATGGACAGCCACCGCTTTATGGGCGGCCAATACGACACCCGCTTTGTGGAAGAGCGTTTCGCCATCACAGAAGAAAAGGACCCTGAACTGGCCGAAATCGCTGCCGCGCTTGCAACCCTGGCCGCCCACCAGCAAACCCAACGCGCCGCCCAATTCGTCCAACGCAACGAGCGCGATACCTCCAACTGGAAGTGGGTTGGGCGTTGGGAAAGGATGCACCGATGAAATACATCACAAAAATTGACGAGACAGAATTCACCGTCGAAATCCTGGATGAAAAACACATCCGCATCCACGACAAGGTGCTGGAAGTGGATTTCCAGTCAGTCAGCGGCCAGCCGGTCTATTCGCTCATCATCGGCGGCAAATCCTACGAGGCCTACGTCTCACCCGATGAAGACCACTGGCAGGTCCTGCTGCGCGGACGCCTGTACCAGGCCCAGGTCGAGGACGAGCGCGAAAAACGCCTGCGTGCCGCGGCGGGCGGTGGCGCCTCCGAGAGCGGCGAATTCCACCTGAAAGCCCCCATGCCGGGGCTGGTGGTTACCGTCCTGGTGGAAGAAAGCCAGGAAGTCCAAAAAGGCCAGGTGCTGCTGATTCTCGAATCGATGAAAATGCAGAACGAACTCAAAGCCCCGCGCGATGGCGTCATCAGCCGCATCAAGGTCCGCGCTGGCGAGACGGTCGAGCAAAAGCAGACGCTGTTGAGTGTGATATAACTACCTCATGTCCCAAAACAATCAGGAAATCGAAGCCAAATTTGCCGTGCGCGGCCTGGCCCCCATCCAAGCCCGCTTGTCTGCGTTGGGGGCGATTTGCATCAGCCCGCGCCAGATGGAATTCAACCTGCGCTACGACACCCCCGACGGCCACCTGAGCGCAACCGGCCAGGTGCTGCGCCTGCGCCGCTACGACGACATCCGCATCACCTACAAAGGCCCCGGTGTGCGCAACGAAGGCGTGCTCGAACGCGCCGAAATCGAAACCACGCTCGGCAACCTGGACTCAGCCCGCCTGATACTCGAATCTCTTGGCTACACGCCAATTTTTACCTACGAAAAATACCGCGCCGTCTGGCAACTGGACGAAAACCAAATCATGCTCGACGAAATGCCCTTCGGGGCCTTTGTCGAAATCGAATCCCCCAACGCCGAAGGCGTGCGCGCACTGGCCCGCCAGTTGGACCTCGACCCCCACACCGCCATCCCGGCCAGTTACCAGGCGCTCTTCGAGCGCGCCAAAGTCACCCGCCGCCTGACCTTCAGCGACATCACCTTCGCCAACTTCGCGGGTATCACCATCAACCCGGAAGATTTTCAGGCCGAGTTTGCCGAAGTGAGCGCGTAAACCTGACCATCGCGCCAGCCAACCGCCTGCGCCTGGCCGGCCTCACCCAATAATTGTTCTAAAAGGAATTCGAAACGTTCGACTGCGCCGGAGGTGTGATACCGCACCCCGGCCTTTTGATTCCCCCCAGCCTGGATTCCGCGCGCATCCAATACCCGTTTGGCCTGTCTCGCCACCGCCGGGGCCGGGTCAATCACCCGAATTTGGCCGCCGCCAATCTGCTCGATGAGCGGAATCACGAATGGATAGTGAGTGCAGCCCATCACGACCGTGTCCGCCCCGGCAGCCAGCATCGGACGAAGGGCCTGCTCTAAAATTCGGCGCGTCTCCGGCCCCGATAAATCACCGCGCTCGATTTGCCCCACCAGACCCGGACAGGTATCTTGCAGCACCGTCACCCCGTTGGCAAACCGCTCCACCACCGAAGCGTATAACGCCCCCTGAAAAGTCGCCGGAGTCGCCAGCACACCGACCACGCCGCTGTGGGTTTGTTCAGCAGCCGGTTTGACCGCCGGTTCCATGCCCACAAAAGGCACATCCGGGAATTCAGCCCGCAGATGATGCAGCGCCGCCGCCGAAGCCGTGTTGCAGGCCACCACAATCATCTTGGCATCGTGTTCGAGCAAGAAGCGCGTAATCGCCACCGAAAACGCCTGAATCTCAGCCAGCGGACGCGGCCCATAAGGCACATGCGCCTGGTCGGCCAGGTAAATCAGGGATTCATCCGGCAGCAGTTCGCGGATTGCCTGCAAAACAGACAATCCGCCAATGCCAGAGTCAAAAATTCCGATGGGGGATGAGGACATAAACAGCACTAATACGACGCGCCGCCCACAGCAATCAGCCCCACAACAAAGACAAAATACGCAATCGTGCAGCACAAGCCGATGACACCCAGGGCAATCTGAATCCAGCCCATGACAATCCCCGCAGTGGCGAGACCATCCCCGCTGGCAGTCGGCGGGGCCGCGCGGGTTTCACCCCGAGCCGCATAACCGGTGAACAAGGCAACAATGCTGGCAAGGATGGGCAGGGCGATAAAGCCCAAAATCCCGGAAATCAGGCTGATGACCGCCATGGTGCTGGTTGGCAAGGGCTGGTAATTGCCCTGTGGAAAATTTTGCTGGTGCATAGAATGTCTCCTTTTGTTAATTTCCCCTATTGTACCCCGTAAGAAAAAGGTTCTCCGATATTTTCCAGCAATTCCAAATCTAAAAAAAAGGCACTTCCCAAGCTGGGGAAATCACCCCGCCCCCGGCCCTTGCGGCAGCATCCTGCGGACGCCCCTCAAGGGGCGGGGTGATTTCCGCGAAATGGCCTATCTGGGTGGCAAATGTGCCGCCCAGATAGGCCATTTCGCGGGTTTTCTCCCTTCCCAGCGGGAAAGGGGGCAGGGGGATGGGAGAAAGTTCATTTTAGATATGGAATTGCTGGATATTTTCCGTGAAGAAGGGTGCACGCTCACATCCCAAAATGCGGAGACTTATCACAGAGATTCTCAAAGAACCCAAAAAAGACAGTCACGATGACGTGACTGTCTTTTTTGCGCTACAGCAAGCCCATTTGCGAGGCGCGCGCCACCGCTTCGGCGCGGTTGTTGACCTCCATCTTTTCCAAAATATGGCGAATATGGGTCTTGACGGTATTCTCCGAAATGAAGAGCGTCCCGGCAATCTGCGAGGTGGTCTGCCCCTTGGCCAGGCATTTCAATACATCAATTTCACGGTCACTCAGTAAGCCGCGGCTGCGCTCGGTCTTCGAGCGGCGCACAGCCTGCAAAACCTTGTTGGTAATTTCAGGAGCCAACACCGCATGACCGGCGTAAATCTGCTGGATGGTGCTGCGCAACACCTCCGGCTCAGTGTTTTTCAACAAATATCCGTTCGCCCCGGCCACGATAGCGTCAATCAGGTCGTCGTCATTTTGCGAAATGGTCAGCATCAGAATTTTTTGCTCTGACCGAACTTTGCGAATGGCCTCAATTGCCTGAATGCCATCCATCACCGGCATGTTAATGTCCAGCAGCAAGACATCCGGCTGGGCCTCTTCAATTCTCTCCAGGGCTTCCTGACCATTCGATGCCTCGCCTGCCACAAAAAACTCAGACATTTCTTCCAACAGGCTAATCAGTCCGCGCCGGAAAAGGGCATGGTCATCAACGACCATGACGCGAATCCGTCCTACTGCGCTCATACTTCCTCCTTTAATCGGGCGGGCAATCGTAACAAAATAACCGTTCCCTGGCCTGGCTGGCTCAAAATCTGGAACTCTGCGCCAATCATGTCCGAGCGTTCGCGCATTCCGCGCAGGCCATAACGCGCGTTGCCATCCAGATTTTCAGGTGAAAAACCGACACCGTCATCGCGCACTTCAAGCACGATATCGCCCTGTTGCTCACGCGCGCTGACCAGCACCTGGTTGGCGGCAGCGTGTTTGCGCACGTTGCTGAGGGCCTCCTGCACAATGCGGATTAATTGCGCCTGCACCGTCGGGGGGAAATCACCGGACACCTCGAATGCCGATAACTCAGCCTGGATTCCGGCAGCCTCACGAAAATCTGCCAGCACGTCCCCGAGCCAATCGCGCAGGCTGGAAGAAGGCGCGCGGCGCAGGTTGTCGATGGCCTGACGGGCGTCCAGATAGGCATCTGACAGGGTGCGGTAACTGGATTGCAGGGTACTGGTCAATCGTTCAGTCTCGCCGCGCGAGAGATAATTCTGCATTTGCGTCGATTGGATTTTCAGGAAGGCCAGGGTTTGGGCTAGCCCATCGTGAATTTCACGCGCCAGGCGGGTGCGTTCATCCAGCACGGCCTGGTATTCCAGTTGCGCCATCAAGCGCGCATTTTGCAAGAGCAGGGCCAGTTGGGCGGCAATCGTTTCGAGCAGGGCGCGTTGGCGCTCGGCAAAGGTCTGGATGTTGTTGGAGCCAAGCACCAGGATTCCGGTCGGACTGGAGTCCTGCCATTCGACCGGCACAGCCAGCAGCACCTTCCACATTTCACGTCGGTTCAGAGTGACGTTTTCGAGCGAGATGCTCTGCCCTGTCGCCTGGATGCTCTTCCACAGTCCTTCGAGAAAGCTCACGTCCGGGGTTTCGACCGGGGCGGCGGTGTTTGACCGGGTTTGTGTGACCAGCATCGGGCTGGCCGCGATTCCATCCTGCACCCCGCCAGGGATGTAGAGCAAAGCAAAATCAGCGTCCAGCGCCTTTTGCACATTTTCGAGCAAATTCCCGAACAAGACCGAAAGGTCTGATTTGGGGCCGGTGGCGGTCTGTAAATAGCGCAGGGCGGCCATTTCCTGGTCACGTAGCCGCAAGGTCTCGATGGCTTGCCCGGCAAAATCGTGCAGGGAGGTCATCAAACCCTGCTTTTCATCATCCAGGAAGGCAGACTGGTCAAAGAAATAATTGACCACGCCAACCGCCCGTCCCGCGCTGTGGATGGGGAAGCAGCGCACTTCAGCCAGGGCGTTGATTTCATCGGGAATCAGGACACAGCCGCGCCCGCCGCGCAGGGCCTTGCACTCTTTGCACACCTGCCGGGTGGCAGGCGACGACAGGCGCTGCGACCAGTTTTCAAGCACGTTATCCGGCACTTTGCCAAACAGGACGGTCGGCAGCGATTGGCCGTACTCGTCATAAGGCAAAAAGGATGCGCCCCCGGCAGTCAGGATACCCGCGCCGGTCGCCAATACCGCTTCGAGGACTTCGCGCTCCGAGGTCGCCCCTAAAATTGTCTTTTGGAACTGGAGAATGGCCCCAACCTGTTGCGGTTGCGCCGCTTCCTGACGCAAAGCCGCTCTGCGCAGCGACAGACGCAGCCAGAATTCCAGCACGGCGGTCAGCAGGGCAGATGTCACCAGTGCCAGCGCCACTGAAAAGGCCACATGCCAGGGCAGGGCCGTCATCAAGTAGATGCTGAAGACCAGCGACAATGCGGCAAAGGTGGCGTAACGCGCCCGTAACAGGTCGGAATCCATGAAGTTTATTCTCGAACCGCGGCCAGCACTTCGGCGCTATGCTCGGCAGGTTTGACGTTCTCGAAGACCTTCTTGACGATGCCATCCGGTCCGATGACAAAGGTGGTGCGGAAGACGCCCATGTACTCGCGTCCCATGAATTTCTTCGGCCCCCAAACGCCGAACTGTTCACAAAGTTCGTGCTGCTCGTCAGCCAGCAGGGAGAAGGGCAGGTTGAACTTTTCTTTGAATTTGGTGTGCGATTTGGGCGAATCGGGGCTGACGCCCAGAATCGTCACCCCGGCCTGTTCGTAGGCCGAGTAATTATCGCGGAAGTTGCAGGCTTCGGTGGTGCAGCCGGGGGTATCGTCCTTGGGGTAAAAATAGAGGACAATCGTCTGGCCTGCGAAATCGGACAGATTGCGAATCGCGCCTGTCTCATCAGACAGGCTGAACTGCGGTGCGGGTGCTCCTTCTTTAATGGTCATGGGGATGTTCCTCCTGACCAGATTATACCCGACAGACTTTTTGGAATTTGGAGTCTAAAGGTGGGTTTAATGAAATTCAAATATTTTGCGGCTATTTTTCAACCGCCAGGCAGGTCAGGGTCTCTTCGATGCCTGGAATGGGTTGAATTTCATTGGCGAGAATTTTCCCCAGGTGATTTAAGTCCTCGGCGTGGATAATGGCCACCGCATCATACGGGCCGAAAGTCATATTGACATCCCTGACCTGCGGAATCTTTTCCAGGTGACGAACTACATCGGCAATTTCGCCCGTGCGAATATGGATTAAGATGAATGCCTTCATATCGCTTCTCCTCTATGCGGAATGTTGCACACATTATAGGAAACTTCAGGCCAAATTGATACAGGCAATCATCACCTTTTTTGTGAATGAAAATCACTAAAAATATTGGTTCTCTGATATTTGCCGTAAAGATGGCCGCATTTTGGGGTCTTGTCACGGGAATTCCTAAAGAACCAAAATATTACCGCGTATACCGCCAACGCCTCAAAATCGCGCTTGCCTGTTTTCTCTGGGCATGATAAAATACTGTCCGCTGTGAAATTGGGGGCTCGTCTAATGGTAGGACGGCTGACTCTGGATCAGTTAGTAGAGGTTCGAATCCTTTGCCCCCAGCACCGAAATCTCCCGAAAATGGGAGATTTTTGCTTAACTGAGCGGTTCGTACCCCCATTCAGGGGACGATGTCCTTTGCCCCCAGCACCGAAATCTCCCGAAAATGGGAGATTTTTGCTTAACTGAGCGGTTCGTATCCCCATTCAGGGGACGATGTCCTTTGCCCCCAGCACCGAAATCTCCCGAAAATTGGATGATAAAATATCCGCATGTCTTGTCCCACCCGCCACGGGATTCATCTACCCGCCATCAATCTTTTTAGGTCCCCATAATTAATCGCCATGTACAACTCCCCCCACCGACGCTACAACCCGCTGACCCGCGAATGGATTC
>JAWOIR010000345.1:0-3013 GCA_046484545.1 Anaerolineales bacterium | reverse complement strand
TCAGAACGCCGCGCGTTTGGTATTCACATCGACGGCGCGCCGACTCCTTTTGGGGAGACTGAGCGCTATCAAATGATGCGAGTCGGTATTCAGGGTTACGCCGTGCCTGAAGATGAACGCAAGGATGTTTCGCTGACCTTTGTCATCGATGTTTCCGGCTCGATGGATATGGAGAATCGCCTGGAATTGGTCAAACGCTCGCTCGAATTGCTGGTCGAGCGTCTCGGTCGGCATGACCGGGTCAGCATCGTCGTTTATGGGTCGGATGCGCGCGTGGTGCTGGAACCAACCCCTGGAGATGAACAACGCACCATCCTGCGCGCCATCGACCGCTTACGTCCTGAAGGCGCGACCAATGCCGAGGCCGGGCTGCGGCTGGGGTATCGAATGGCAAACCAATCTTTTAATCCAGAGGCGATTAATCGCGTCATCCTGTGCTCGGATGGGGTTGCCAATGTGGGCAAAACCGGTTCAGGCTCCATCTGGGAAGAAATTGAACGCTATGCGGAAAAGGGAATTACCATGACCAGTATCGGATTTGGCATGGGAAATTACAACGACGTGCTGATGGAACAACTCGCGAATAACGGCGATGGTTTTTATGCTTATGTTGACGATATCAAAGAAGCGGAACGCCTGTTTGTACATAACCTGACCAGCACTCTGCAAGTCATCGCCATGGACGCCAAGGTGCAGGTTGAGTTCAACCCGGATGTGGTAGCGCGCTATCGCCTGGTGGGATACGAAAACCGTGCCATTGCCGATGAAGATTTTCGGGATGATGATATTGACGCCGGGGAAATCGGCGCGGGACACAGCGTGACGGCTTTGTATGAAATCAAACTCCACCCTGGCGCTTCAGGCCGAATTGCCACCGTTTACCTGCGCTGGCGCGACCCCGATACGGGCGAAGTCGTTGAACTATCCAAACCCTTCGACAGCCGCGACATGGAGCGCAGTTTTGAAGATGCCAGCCCCTATTTTCAGTGGACAGTGGTTGTGGCCGAGTATGCCGAAGTGCTGCGCGAGAGTTATTGGGCGCAAGACAGCAGCATTGGCGATGTCCTGCGCGAAGCGCGGCGGATTGCCGAAGAACTGCCCCGCGACCCGGATGTGGATGAATTTCTCGACCTGGTGCGCAAGGCCAACCGGCTGAGCGATTAAATACCGCGCGCCCCGCAGGTTTTCTGCCTGCGGGGCGCTTTTTAATTTAATTCAGGTTAAAAATGAGTCTACTCTAACAACCCGGCCAGCCCAACGGCTGCGCCCGGTTTGGGCAGGTGGACGCGCAGGATGCGGCGTCCGCGCGAGGCGAGGGCTTCGTAGTCGCCGAGGGCCTGTCCGCGCTGAAGGGTGCCGAAGGTCAGTCCCTGGCCGGGGATGTCAAAATCGGCTTCCGGGTCGGCGGTGATTTGCAGGAAGACGCCGTTATCAGCCCCGCCCTTGTGCAGTTGACCGGTGGAGTGCAGGAAGCGCGGCCCAAAGCCGAGGGTGGTCGGCAGGCCGGTTTTCTGCGTCACCGCAGCGCGCAGGGATTGGAGCACCGCATCCAGTTCGGGGTTGCGCGGCAGGTAGGCGTTAATGGCAATGTAATCGCCGGGGCGGGTGCTGGAGAGCAATTTGGCCAGTTTCGCGGGCAACTCAGGCGATTCGGACGAAATAAACTCGCCCGCGCTCAATTTGCCGTTGGCGCGGAATTCGGCAATTTTGGCCTTGGCGATGTCTTTGGCAATCTGGACATCCGGCTGGTCGAAGGGGTTGACTTCGAGCAGGGCGCAGGCCATGGCAGTGGCGACTTCCCAGCGGAAGATTTCGCCGCCCAGGTCGTAGGGGTCGGTCAGGCTGAAGGTCAGGACGGGATGCCCGGCGGCGCGCAGCGCAGCGGCAAAGGCGTCAAGTGCGCCATCGAAACGGAGATAGGCAAACAGGCGGTCGGGGCCATAGGCGGGGCTAGCGGCTTCGTAGCGCGGTTCGCCGTCCACGACGACAATGCCCTTGCCAAGTTTGCCGCTCGATTCGGCGATGAGTTGCTCGAGCCAGGAGCCGACCGAGGCCAGCTGCTCATCGGCCAGGATGGTCAACTTGTCGCGCCCGGCCAAGGCGCATCCGCCCAGGGCCGCGCCCAGCACCAGGCCGGGATTGCGCGCGGCGGGAACGTCGGCGGCGCATTGCTTCATCATCTTTTCGGCGCTGGCGAGGAACTTTTCGAGGTCGATGCCCATCAGTCCGGCGGGAACCAGGCCGAAGTGAGTCAGGGCCGAATAGCGGCCACCCACCATCGGGTCGGCGTTGAAGACTTTGCGGAAGCCGCGCTCCTGGGCAAGTTTTTCGAGCGAAGTGCCAGGGTCGGTGATGGCGATGAAGCGCGAACCGGCCTTCTCGCCGAATTTTTGCGCGGTGAGGTGGTAGAAATAATCGAAACCCGCCATGACTTCAGCGGTACCGCCGGATTTGGAGGCGACGATGTAGAGCGTGGTTTCGGGGGTGAAGCGGGCGGCGGTGGCGGCGACCTGAGCGGGGTCGGTGGAGTCTAGGATGTTGAAGTGCGACCCCCCTCCGGCTCCCCCCTTTTTCTGCGAAAATGGGGGGAGTGGGCTGAAAACAAGCGAAAAAACTTCCGGGCCGAGTGAGGAGCCGCCCATGCCGATGAGCAGGATGTTCCGGATGCCTTCGGCGCGGACGGTTTCGGCAAAGGCGTTAATTTCGGGGATGGCGGCGCGGGAGGTTTCGGGCAGATTCAGCCAGCCCAGGCGGATTTTGATTTCGGCCTGTCCGGCGGGGTCGTCGGTCCACAGGGTCGGGTCGATGTCCCACATGCGCCGGGTAGCGGACTTGGCTTCGAGCGTGGCGACGGCTTCTTTAACGGTAGCCAGGATGGGGGTCGCCTGTTGCGCAGCGGATTTGCGGCGGGCTTCGAGCGAGTCGAGCAGGGCGGTAAAGGCCTCAGCGAAGGACTTGACTCCTTCTTCTTCCAATTCATCGGTCACTTTTTGGAGCGAAATGCCCAGTTTTT
>JAWOIR010000274.1:0-10067 GCA_046484545.1 Anaerolineales bacterium | reverse complement strand
AAACAGTTAAGACGGATTCACTCCTGAAATTTTTAACGAGGATTATTCTGAAAAATAACATACTTGCGTACGCTATCGTCCAAGCCTGGATGGAGGAACGAGATTTGTATTTCGTATCAGCAGAACAGTAATTTTTTCCAAATAAAAGTAAACCCAGCCCAGATTTCAGATAGCAGGTAATGCTCAGAATGAGCGTTACCTGCCTTTTATTCTGTGGGCATGAGAGTAAGAATGCATCTTCTTGGGCAATGTTTGTTCAGCCCCTAAAAACCACAAGAGAAGCCAGGCTCATTTATGAGCGAGCCTTCTCTTTGCTCGTAAGCGTAGAAGCGGTGAAAGTGTCCTACGTACATGCCCCTTTGGTAGCTATCGAACCCTGTATAGTTGATAACAAACGAGAATGACCTCCATGATGAATGCAATGCGAAGTTCGTGCTGGGAATTTACCCACACGCCAGTCGCCTTGTAAGGATTTTCCCTACAAACTGGCCCGCAAACAAGGACAGAAATCACTGGACAAAAGCGCTCCGATTTTGTACAGTAATAATATGAGAAAACTTACCCTTCTTTTTCTCCTGTTCTGGCTTGCGGCCTGTGCGCCTGCCCCGACTGTTCAACCCGCCGCCGCTGTTGACCTGACTGACCTGCAACCCTTGCCCACGCCCGCCCTTCGTGAAACACCCCTGCGGGTGGCGGTCGCGGCGGTTATTTCGCCCAAAGGCACGGTTGAGTCATATGCCGAATTGCTGCAATACCTCGGCGAGAAAAGCGGACGCCCGATTGAACTGGTACAGCGCCGTACTTACATGGAAGTCAATGAACTGATTGAAAAAGGCGAAGTGGACCTGGCTTTTGTTTGCACCAGTGCTTACATCGTCGGCTCGGATGATTTTGGCATGGAACTGCTCACCGCGCCACAAGTCAACGGTGAGGCCATCTATCGCTCTTACCTGATTGTCCCGGTGGATAGCCAAGCCCGCGATATGGCCGACCTGCGCGGCAAAGTCTTTGCTTTTACGGACCCCATCTCGCTGACCGGGCGCGCCTATCCGACTTCGCTCGTCCAACAACTCGGCGCAACCCCCGAAGAATTTTTCAGCCGCGTTTTTTTCACCTACAGCCACGACGAAGCCATTTATGCGGTCGCCAACGGCCTGGCCGACGGCGCCGGGGTCGACAGCCTGATTTACTACTACGCCCTGGCCCGCGACCCGTCGCTCGGCGATCGGCTCAAGGTCATTCACCAATCACCGCCCTTTGGCATCCCACCGGTGGTCGTCAATCCCGAACTGCGCCCACAGACCAAAGCCGAACTGCAAGCCATTCTGCTGGAAATGCACGCCGACCCCGCCGGGCAGCAGGCCCTGGCCGCCATCGGTGTGGATAAATTTGTACTGATTGAAGATTCGGTCTACGATCCGGTACGCTCGCTGATGGGTGAATTCTTCTTCGGGGCGAATCCATGAGCGTATTGACCGAAGGCCTGTTTCGTTATCTTTGGGGCATCATCTCGGCAGTCAGCGTACGCTTTAAAATCCTGGGAATGGGGCTTGGTTTGGTGTTGCTGCTTGGTATAGGCGTCACCTGGCAGGTGCGCAACGCCCTGACCGCCACCTTACAAGCCCAACTCGAAAATGAAAGCGTCACCGCCGCGCGTGACCTGGCATCCCGTGCCGCCGACCCCATCCTGATTAACGACCTGGTCGGCCTGCAACGCTTGCTGCTCGAAACGCAGGAAAATAACCCCGATGTGCGCTATGCCTTTATCGTTGATAAAAATGGACAGGTGTTGGCGCACACCTTTGGCGATAGATTTCCCATCGCGCTATTAAGTCTCAATCAGGCCGCGCCCGGTGACCACCATCATCTAACCATTCTCGAGACAGAATCTGGCCTGGTATGGGATACCGCTGTGCCGATTTTTGACGGACGCGCTGGCCTGGCCCGCCTCGGCATTTCAGACGCCCGTCAACGCGATGCGATTCAATCCCTGACCGTGCAACTGTTCTTGATGATTGGGCTGGTCTCTGCCCTGGGCATTTTTCTGGCCGTTTCCCTGACCTGGGTGCTGACCCGTCCACTCATCGAACTGGTCGAGGCTACCCGGCTGGTGGCCCAGGGTGATTTTTCGCCGCGTGTGCCACGCTGGGCTAACGACGAAATCGGCGACCTGGCCGAAGCCTTCAACGCCATGACCGCCGAACTGGCCCACGCCGACGAAATCCGCCGCGAGCGCGAACAGTTGCGCCGCCAATTGCTGGAGCGCGTCATCACCGCCCAGGAGGACGAGCGCCGCCGCATCGCCCTCGAACTGCACGACAGCACCTCCCAAAACCTGACCTCGCTCATGGTCGGCCTACGCAACCTCGAAACCCTGTGCGGCGACCCGCGCGCAGGCAAACAGGCTGACGAATTGCGCGCAGTGGCATCCCAAACGCTCGACGAAGTCCACGAAATTTCCACACGCCTGCGCCCGCGCATTCTCGATGACCTCGGCCTGGCTGCCGCACTCGAACACTTAATCCGCGAATGGCAGGCGCGCCACAAAACCCCGGTCGATTTGCTCATCCACGCTGGCGACGAGCGTTTGCCCGGTGAAATCGAGACCGCCATTTACCGTATTGTGCAAGAATCGCTGACTAACGTGGCCCGTTATTCTGGTGCGCGTTCCGTCTCCGTGCTGGTCGAGCGGCGTGGGGGCGACGTCATCGCCCTGGTGGAAGATGACGGCCAGGGTTTCGACGCCGCCCAAACCATCGGTGACCGCCATCTCGGCTTGGTGGGTATGCGCGAACGCGCCGAATTACTCGGCGGCAAACTGACCATCGAAAGCCAGGCCGGCGCCGGAACGAGCGTCCACGTCCAGATTCCAGTCTCCCATCTTCCTTTGGGAGCCCCCTTCGGGGATGATAAGGGCCAGGGTGAGGGAAATCTATGACCAAAATCCTGCTCGCCGACGACCACGCCGTCCTGCGCTCCGGCCTGAAATTATTGCTCGAAAGCCAGCCTGACCTGCAAGTAGTCGGCGAGGCCGCCAGCGGACTCGAAGCTCTCCAACTGGCCGGCCAACTCCAGCCCGACTTGGTTTTGCTAGACCTGTCCATGCCCGGCTTGAACGGGCTGGACGCGCTACCGACCTTGCGCAAAACCGCCCCGGCAGCAAAAATCCTGATACTAACCATGCACGACGACCCCCAGTACCTGCGCACAGCCCTGAAACTGGGTGCCAGCGGTTATGTGCTAAAAAAAGCCGCTGACCAGGAATTGCTGGCGGCGGTGCAATCGGTTTTGCGCGGCGGCGTATATGTCCATCCCTCGATGACGCGCATCCTGCTCGAAGATGTCCTGGCCGACTCCAACGGCACAGACGCCGACGCCTGGGATACCTTAAGCGAGCGTGAAAAGTCGGTGCTCAAAATGGTGGCGCTCGGATACACCGGCAGCGAAATTGGCGAATCGCTCAACGTCAGCCCGAAAACGGTGGATACCTACCGAATGCGCGGTATGGAAAAACTCAACCTTTCGAGCCGCGCCGCGCTGGTGCGTTATGCGTTGAAGAAGGGTTTGATTACGGGGGAATAGCAATCTTCAAACTCATCAAAATGGTGGGCTGGCATGAAGTCTGTCGCGGGGGAGTAATTTTTTGGCATCCTGTAAGTGTTTTCCTGACATGTGCATAAAAAATGTAGGGTTTTTCCCGCTATAAATCCTTGCCTGAAAAAGATAAAGTAAGAGCAACGAAACTGTCGGAAATCGTCCGAAAATCTTTTTCAAGGAGGCTCTTTTATGGCACTAGAACCCAAAGATGTTCTCGTCCGCATGCAAGAAGACCTCCAGCGCGCCCTAAAAAAAGAACCCAAAGAGCGCCGCTGGGTGATGGTGATTGACCTGCGCAAGTGCGTGGGCTGTCACGCCTGTACGATTGCATGTGTGGCCGAGAACAAACTCCCGCCCGGCGTGGTCTATCGCCCGGTTATCGAGCAGGAGCGCGGCACCTACCCGAATGTCAGCCGGGTATTTGTCCCACGCCCGTGCTTGCAGTGCGATGAACCTTCATGTGTGCCGGTCTGCCCGGTCAACGCAACCTACAAAAACGAAGAAGGCGTGACAGTGATGGACTACGAACGCTGCATTGGCTGCCGCTACTGCCTGAACGCCTGCCCGTACAACTCGCGCACCGCTGATTTTGGCTACACCTACGTCAACAAAAACCTGCCCAAGATGGACGGTGTGCTGGTTGGCCGCGACGAGGCCGGTGACTACGAGCGTGCCGCCAATTATGAATACGGCGAAGCGCGCAAGCGCACCAATGGACATAGTTCGCCGATTGGCAACGCCCGCAAGTGCCACTTCTGCCTGCATCGCGTCCACGCAGGCGAGTTGCCGGCCTGCACAACAACCTGCATCGCGCGCTCGACCTATTTTGGTGACAGCAACGACCCCGACAGCCTGGTCTCGGAACTGATGAACCAGCCGAACGCCATTCGCTTGCGCGAAGAACTCGGCACCAAACCCAAAGTCTATTACCTGGTCTAACGGAGGCTGACATGACTGATAAAAATCTCACCCCTGAACAAGAGCAGGACCAAGCCCCTGTGGAAGGTGCGGAAGAACAGGCCGCTCCGGTTGCGCCGCGCAAGTCTTTCCAGTTGACGACCAACCACATCCTGTGGGGCGCAGGTATCCTGGTTTTGCTGATTGGCTCGATTGGCCTTTTCCAGCGATTTACAGAAGGCCTGCGACCGACCTCGCTCGGTTCCTACGTCCCCTGGGGATTGTGGGTGGCCGCTTACGAGTATCTGGTCTGGCTCGAAGTCGGTTCACTCCTGGTCTTCACCAGCCTGGTTTATATCTTTAAGTGGCCGAAAGCCCTGACGCGCATGGCCCCGACCCTGTACCTGACCGCGCTGGCAATCCTTTCAATGGCCCTGATTATGATTGGCCTCGACCTGGGGCATCCCTTCCGCTTCTGGCATGTGTTGGTCTGGCCGCAGTGGGGTTCGATGTTGACCTGGATGATTATCGCCCACATGGTTTACATGCTGGTGTTGCTGGGCAAATTGGCGCTGGAACTGCTCCCCTACCGGCCAATCTATAAGTCGATTTCCAAATGGCTCTCCATCATCAGTATGCCGATGGGCATTGTGCTGGTGGTCATCGCCGGCAGCGTTTTTGGCGTAGTGATGGGACGCCCCTCCTGGCAGGGCAGCGGTTTGCCGGTGCTCTTCCTGGTTTCCGCGCTGGTGGCGGGCACAGGCCTGCTGACCTTCCAGTTCATTTGGTTTATGCGCGATAGAAGCGGTCAATACCTCGAAGTGGCGCGGCGTCTCGGCAAACTCTTGCTGGCCTTCCTGCTTATCAACCTGACAGTCACCATCTTGTCCTCGTTCGTCATCCTGTATCCGGGCGTGCCCGCCCAATCGACCGCACTGCATCTGACCTTCTTCGGCCCGTATTGGTGGCTGTTCTGGGTAGTCTATTTGGGATTTGGCATCGTCGTTCCCATCATCCTGCTGGTGACCCAAACCCAAACCGCGCGCCGCATCGGCGTGGCCGCCGGCCTGCTGATTACGACATTCTTTGCGGTTTCCCTGAACATCGTCATCCCAACCCAACTGGCTATCAACGCGGTTGAACGGGATTTGGTGACGGCCTTCCAGGGCCCTGGCCTGAGGGCGGAATACTTCCCGGCGGCCAATGAATGGCTGGTAATACTCTTTGCGCTGGCGTTTGGCTTCCTGGTGTTCCTGTTTGGGTTCACCGTGCTGCGCCTGCGCCCGCATGTCGAAAAAACTGCTGAGGAGGCGTAAAAATGAGCGAGCAAAAAGAAAAACTCTCCCGCCGCGATTTCCTGAAAGTGGCTGGCGCAACCGGCGCAACAGCGGCTTTCCTGGGCAGTCTCTCGTATGCCTGGGACGCCTTCGCCAAAACGGAAGAAGGCTCTGCCTACCACCTGGGCGACCCCGCCAAGCAAATCTACTCCATCTGCCAGCAATGTAACTGTCAGTGCGGCATTAAGGTCAAACTAGTCGATGGCGTCGCAGTCAAAATCGAGGGTAACGCTTATTCACCCTGGAATATGATTCCGCATACCAAATACGAAACCCCCGTTACCGAAATGGGAACGGTGGACGCCCCGCTTTGTCCCAAAGGCCAGGCCGGCATCCAATCCGTTTACGACCCCTTCCGCATCAAACAGGTGCTCAAACGCGCCGGGAAACGCGGTGAGAACAAATGGGTCACCATCCCATTCGGCCAGGCTGTCAGCGAAATTGTCGAGGGCGGCAAGCTGTTTGCCAATGTGCCCGGCGAAGCCAACCGCGAAGTGGAAGGCCTGCGAGCCCTGCGCGCCCTGACCGACCCGCAAGTGATGAAGGACATGAACACCGCCATCGGCAAAATTCGCTCCGAGAAAGACCTGGAGAAGAAAAAGGCGCTGGTGGAGCAGTTCAAGGTCGATTTTGCCGCCGACCTGGACAAAATGATTGACCCCGACCACCCCGACTTTGGCCCCAAGAACAACCAGATTTTGTACTTCTGGGGACGCCAGAAAGCCGGCCGCGCCGACTTCGTCCACCGCCTGTTTGGCTCAGGGCTGGGAACCACCAACCGGCACGGACACACCACCGTCTGCCAGGGGTCGCTGTACTTCGCCGGAAAATCGATGAGCGACCAGTGGAGCGGAACCAGTTTCAGCGGCGGCTCGAAATCCTATTGGATGGGCGATACCGCCAGCGCAGACTTCGTCATCTTCGTCGGCGCATCCCCGTTTGAGGGCAACTATGGCCCCACCAACCGCGTTCCGCGCATTACCGACCGCCTGGGCCGTGCAGAACTGAAATTCGCCGTCATCGACCCGCGCCTTTCCAAAATCGGCGGCAAAGCCTGGAAGTGGCTGCCCAACAAGCCCGGCAGCGAAGGCGCGATTGCCCTGGCCATGATTCAGTGGATTATCGCCAACGAGCGCTACGACGCCAAATACCTGTCCGTCGCCAACAAGGCTGCCTCCACCAGTGCCAAAGAACCGACCTGGAGCAATGCCGCCTGGCTGGTCAAAATCGACGAAAAAGGCGTGCCCGGTAAATTTCTGCGCGGCACTGACCTGAATTTGGTCGAAAAGAAGGAAGAAGAAGTAGACGGAAAAACGGTTGTCACTTATCCGGCGGCGCGCGGCCAGGTCTTCAACACCGACCCGTTCGTGGTCTTGAACACCGACGGCAGGCCGGTCTTGTTCGACCCTAACGACACCGAAACGGTTGTCATGGCCGGGCAATTGTTTGTCGATACCAGCGTCGGCGGCTTCCACGTCAAGAGCGGCTTGCAATTGCTGAAAGAATCGGCCAACGAGAAGAGTCTCGACGAATGGGCCGAAATCAGCGGACTGCGCGCCAGCGACATCCAGGAACTGGCCTATGAGTTTACATCCTATGGCAAACGCGCCTGCATGGACATCCATCGCGGCGTCAGCCAGCACACCAACGGCTATTACAACGTGTTGGCCTGGAACAGCCTGGCGCTCCTGATTGGCAATTTCGACTGGCGCGGCGGCCAATCCTGGCCCAGCACCTACGACCTTTCCGGCGCGCGCGCCGAAGGTCCCTTCATTCTCGGCAAGGCCAACCCTGGCGCACTCTCCCCGTTTGGGTTGAGCAATATCCGTCACGATACAAAATATGAAGATTCAACCATCTTCATGAACCTGCCCGAAGACCAGCGTTACCCTGCCAGGCGCAACTGGTATCCGCTCGCTTCCGACCTGTACCAGGAAATCATCCCCTCGGCGGGCGATATGTACCCTTACCCCATCAAGGCCGCCTTCATGTACATGGGGTCGCCCATCTACTCACTGCCCGGCGGACAAACCTGGATTGAAATTCTCTCGGACGTCGAAAAACTGCCGCTCTTCGTCGCTTCCGACATCCTGGTCGGCGAAACCAGCATGTATGCCGATTACATCTTCCCGGATGTGACCTACCTCGAACGCTGGGAGTTCAGCGGCTCGCACCCTAGCATCACCTTCAAGGTACAGGGCGTACGCCAGCCCGTGATTGCCCCGCTGACCGGCACGGTCAAGGTCTATGGGCAGGAAATGGCCATGCAATGGGAAGCCCTGCTGCTGGCGATTGCCGAAAAACTTGACCTGCCCAACTTCGGCCCGAATGGCTTTGGCGATGGCATCGACTTCACCCACCCCGACGACCTGTACATTCGCCAGGTCATGAACCTGGCCTATGGCGAGAAGAAGGACCTGGAAGATGCCGTCCCTGAAGCCTCGCCAGAAGAAATCGATGTCTTCCTCAAGGCCCGCGCCCACTTGCCCAAAGCCGTCTTCGACCCCCAACGCTGGCAGCGCATCAGCGGCGACCTGTGGCCCAGAGTGGTCACCGTCCTGGCCCGCGGCGGACGCTTCATGCCCTACGAAAAAGGCTACCCCGGCGATGTCAACTCCAACGGAACGCTGGGCGTCAGGTACGGCAAACTGATTAACCTGTACCTGGAGAAGAACACCGGCGTCAAATATGCCGGAACCGGAAAGAGCATCCCGGCGATTGCCAGTTATGTTGACCCGGCCACCAGCTTTGAAGGCACGGTCATCAATGATACCGCCCAGGGCTACGACCTGAAACTCATCACTTACCGCGAAATTGCCCAAACCAAGAGCCGCACCCAGGGCAATTACTGGCTAAAAGGCCTCATGCCAGATAATTACCTGCTGATGAACTCGGTCGACGCCGCCAAACGCCGCCTGAAAGACGGCGACCAGGTGCGCATCTCGTGCGCCAACAACCCTAACGGCGAATGGGACTTCGGCGAAATCGGCAAACGCCGCATCGAAGGCCGGCTCAAGGTCGTCGAAGGCATGCGCCCCGGCGTGGTCTCGTTCGCGCTCGGCTTCGGTCACTGGGCCTACGGCGCAGTCGACATCAGCATCGACGGCAGCACCATCAAAGGCGACGAGCAGCGCTACGAAGGATTCCACGCCAACGCCGTCATGCGCACCGACCCGCTCATCAAGAACACCTGCCTGGTCGACCCGGTCGGCGGCTCGGCGGTCTTCTACGACACAGATGTAAAGGTCGAGAAGGTTTAGCACTTCCAAATAAAAAGGGAGACAGCCACACCAATTGTGGCTGTCTCCTCTTCTCAAGAAAGGTTGCCCCATGTTTGGCCCAACAGAATTAATGATTATCCTCGTCATCGTCATCCTGCTCTTCGGCGTCGGGCGCATTGGTAAAATTGCCGCCGAACTCGGCTCCGGCCTGCGCGCCTTCAAATCATCGCTCACCAGCGAAGAGGCCGAAGACAAAAACTAACCCTGCTACATCCCCGCTCCGAAACCCGCCCGCCTAAAGCCGCCGCGCTATGGCAGCGGGGCAGACCGTCCAAACCAGGCGGTCCGGGTAGAACGCGGAAACGCTTCTATCTCCCACCCTGGAAAGGAGTCCCATGAATCTCCAAGCCCTGCTCGAAAAATCCGCCCACGACCATCACCACCTGTGTCCGCGCCAAATCATCGGCGTGCGTATGGGCTTGCTCGGTTTACAAATCCTCGGCTATGAAGCGCCGCCCGAAAAGAAATTCATCTACATCATCAGCGAAACCGACGGCTGTTTTGTCGATGGCCTGACCGCTGCCACCGGGTGCAGTATCGGACACCGCACCATGCGCATTGAAGACTACGGCAAAGTTGCTGCCGTTTTTGTGGATGTCGTCACAGGTCAGGCCGTTCGCATCGCCCCCGCGCTGGATGTCCGCCAAAAAGCCTATGCCTACGCCCCCGGCGAATCGCGCCGTTATTTCGCCCAAATGCAAGCCTACCAGGTCATGCCGGACGAGGAAATGTTCACCGTCACCCCCGTCCTGCTCAATATCCCGCTTGAACATATCATCTCGCGCCCCGGCGTGCGCGTCAATTGATACGACGATCATGAGTACGAAACTGATCGGGATGGCCAGCATCGCCCCGGACAGACCCATACCATCCGTTACTCCATGACCGGTTAAAACGATGGACGGGAAAACGAACGGCGATACGAGAATATAAATCAGCCCACCGATAAGGGATG
>JAWOIR010000193.1:0-7593 GCA_046484545.1 Anaerolineales bacterium | reverse complement strand
GTCTCCTGCACGTCCAGCCAGGCAGCGAGGGTCGTGACGGGAGCGCCGCCCTCGCCCGCCAGCCGCTTGAAGACGGCATAACCGGTTTCCACCGCGTGTGCCACGGCGGCGGGAAAGAGGTCATCCTTGCCGGCGAAGTAGTAGTAGATGAGTGCGGCATCGACGCCGGCCCGCTCCGCGATCTGCTTGACCGAGACCCGGGCAAGGCCGGATTCGGCAAAGAGGTCGAGCGCGGCCGTGCACAATTGCGCGCGCCGATCGCGATCGGGCTGGTCGGCGTTGTTGCGTGGCCGCCCCGGCCGCCTCGTCGTACTTGTCACTCTGGCCATGGCGCCAGTCTAGAGTCTGATCGGCTCATGTCGACAAGGCACGAGGTAGAGCCAACCAGAACTTTTGTCACCTGGTATCAGTACGATGAAAAGAATGAAGACCCTGCCAGTGACGAGCGGGTGGGCAATGCTTATCTTCGCAAAACCATTCCAGAATTCAACGCGGATTTTGCCGGAAAATGGAACTGGGTCAACCAACACAAGGCCTGGGATAAGATGCCAGCCGAAATTGTGGCCGCTGTGATTGCCGGGGCAGATGTGCCAGACCTGTTTGAAGGCGCTTCCACCAACATGATTTCCTATTATAAAAACGGAACCATGCAGGATTTGAGCGATTGGGCCAGCCAGCAATCCTGGTACGCCGATTTGGACCCCGGCGCGAAAGCAGCCTGCACCGCGCCCGATGGCAGCCTGATTTGTATTCCAATCGTCTCGCGCCCGCACCTGACCTATGTTTGGGCTGATTATTGGCCGAACGGTTATCCAACCACGCCGGATGGCTTTCTCGAAGAGGCTGAACGCTTGCAGGGCGAGGGGGTTTATGCCTGGGCCTACTTTGGCTCAACCGCATTTGGCGGGGCTTCGGCCTCGCGTATGTACTGGGCCTTGATTTCCTCCTTTGGCGGCACTTATGACGACGGTCAGGGAAATATGCTGCTCAATACCCCCGAAAATGTAGCCGCAATTGAATTCTTGCGCATCACGATTGAGCGTGGCTATAATCCTGAAACGGTTTGGGCGGGAGGCTTTGTTGAAGAAGATTCCTTCAAGGACGCCTCCGCCGCGGCCTTCCCGACCGGTTTGTTTGGTTATCGCTATATGAACCCGCTCACGGCTCCCGACGGCACCCGGTTTGAAAAAGGCAATGAGCAGGATATGCTCGATGCCATTGCCGCGGGCAAGGTTATCTTGCGCCCGATGTTTGCCCCGCCGGGTAAGACACCTGGCTGCCATACTTCACTGGTTACTTTTTATGTTCCGGTTGGGGCTAAAAACCCTGAGGCGGCTTATGATTATATCAACTGGATTTTGGAAGATGAGCATCGCTACGCTGAATATGTGCTTGGCCCCGGTGGTGGATTCACGGTTTTGAAATCGTCGCAGAATGCGCCAGAGTTTCGAGACGACCCCTTCTATGTTCAAGCCGCGGGCGCGCTCAATCAAAGCCTTTGCCGACCCTATCTTGGCGCGCTTGAACGACCTGCCGAAGCGACAGAATTAATCGCCAACGTCATCTATCGCCTGATTAAGGAAAATCCGAACCTGGATATCGCCAGCGAATTGCAGAAAACCCAGGACGAGTATAATGCCGGCAATTAGTTTTCCTGTGCTGTCTTTGGCGTCAGTCAAAGCAGCGGCGCAAACGCGCGCGCTCACACCCCAAAATACGGGAACTTATCACGGGAATTCCCAAAGAGCCTGAAAAAGAGAGCCGACATTGAAAAGATATACATTGAAAGTTCGAGTGTTGGATGGTTCGGTAACAGCCGCCCATTTGCGGACGGGGGTTGACGATAATCTCATTCGCCTGCATCCCAGGATAACTTATCACCTTGCCAGGGTGATTTCGGCTGATTCCCGGTCCATGATTGCTGAAATTGCTGCTGATGGCAGCCGGGAATTGATTTTGGAAAGTCTAAAAAAACTTGAATCTAAAATGCCTGTTACTATCGAAGGCCTTGAGTGGGGGTGGAGCGCAAACACAAATACGCTTCCAGAAATTGGCCGTGCGCTAAAACAAGACCATCTTGCCAGTGTCAATCCAGGGGTTGGGTATGTCGCGTTCGAACCAGACAAGAAGACTTTTTTGATTCGGTATATTTTGGTCTTAAGTTTAACAATTGCGCTGTTTTTTTCGCTGGCGCTCAAGTTTTATTTGGAACGCTCTTTTGTGTTGGACCTAACGTATGTGATTATGATGATAATCTGGTTTTTTTCGCTGAATGAAATCCCGTTGGATATTCGACGATATGCGGCCAAAATCGAATGCAATGAAGAAAATGTGAAAATAACATATTGGATTGGGAAAAAGAAAGTGGCGATAGACTGGCAGGCAATATGGGGGATGGAATCCACCAGCCGTGAATTCAGGCTGTATCATGGTGAGAAAACCGAACGCTTTATCTTGAATGCGCGCAATGGACGCAAAGAAACGGAAACGATGCTCAAAACGATTATTGAGCGGGCATCGCTCCGCTTTGTGCAGGTCGGTTTTCAAAAGGCAGTTTATAAACGGCATGACGCGCCTGCGGAATAGGGAGCAGGGTTTCTTTCTTAGTGTTGATGTTTGATATACTGAGCCAATGGTCATCAACTTCGCAGGCGAAATTATCTACTGGCGCGGGCCGGCGCCTTTTCTGTTTGTGGCTGTCCCGCAGGAATTGAGTGATGCCATCAAGGTCATCTCATCCAGCGTGACGTATGGCTGGGGCGTGATTCCCGTCCGCGCGCGGATTGGCGAAACGGAGTGGAAGACCTCCCTGTTTCCGAAAAACGGACTTTACCTTGTGCCGATTAAAATGAGCGTCCAAAAAGCCGAGGGCCTTGATGTGGGCGACCAGGTCGCTATTCAACTCGAAATCGGTTGAAACGATTCCCTCAAAATTCGCCGCAACTTTCCCCTTTTTCACGCTTTCACTTATCCTTGGAATGCACAAATTCATGCCCCGCGGCAGACAGGGCGGCTTTGGCGTCCTTGAGCCGCTCGCTCCTGACCAGGATGTAGTCGGTGTCGAAGGTTGAGACGGCGAAAATGGAAATCCCGGCCTTTGCCAGGGTGGCGGCAATCCCGGCCAGGATGCCGGTTTCGCTGAAATCGAGAGTCCCGTCCACGCGCAGGGCACACCAGCCGGGTTCGTTCTGGTCGCTTTCGATGGCAATTGCCTCGGCAGCGACAATGGATAACTCCTGCTCGCTTTTCGCAATCGCGTAAAATGGGCTGGCATAGACCGCTTTCGGAATCGAAGCGTCCGCCTTCAGGCGGTGGATGCTGAAATTGCCTTCCAGGGTGGTGAATTTGAGCGATTTCATTGGCACTCCAGTTGTTTGGGCGGTTTATAATGTTTTTAGCGGCTTGTGTGACATCAGATTGTCATTTCGAAGGAGCCGCGTAGCGGCGCCTGACACCTGCCCTGCCGTCTCGCACCGGCGTGCTCGCGGCACGAACGGTGGCGGGCGGTGCCAGGGGAAATCCTGTTTGCTGCGGCAAAGATTTCTACTCTTCGGGCACGATGTCGCCGCTGTGCGGCTCGAAATGACAGCACAAAAGAGGCCTTTAAAATTATAAAGCAAACCCCATGATACTTCCCCTCAAAATTCTCGTGCGCGGCAGCGGCGATGTCGCCTCGGCGGCGGCGCACCTTCTCTTTCATTCCGGCTATGCCGTCCTGATTCATGAATTCACCCAGCCGACGGCCACGCGCCGCAAAATGGCCTTCACCGATGCCGTGTTCGATGGCTCTGCCTGTCTGGATGGCGTCGAAGGCCGCCGGGTGGGCGCGCTGCCCGAACTGCTCATGGCTCTTGAATCACGCCAGTTCATCCCTGTCACGATTGCCGATTTCGCGGATGTGCTGGCGGCTGTTTCCCCGTCTGTGCTGGTGGATGCGCGTATGCGCAAACATACCCAGCCCGAACCCCAACTTGGACTTGCCCCGCTGACCCTTGGCCTGGGGCCCAATTTCGTGGCCGGCGGGAACGTGGACATTGCCATCGAAACCGGGCGCGGGCCAGACCTGGGTCGGGTTATTCGCGCCGGGGCCGCCGCCGCGCTGAAAGGGGAACCTGTTTCGATGAGTGGCCATGCCCGAGACAGGTACGTGTATGCCCCGGCGGAGGGCATCTTCCGCACCGGGCTGCAGGTCGGCGAGGCTGTCCGCCGGGGCCAGGTGGTAGCCGAGATTAACGGCCAGCCGCTGACGGCTCCACTCGATGGCGTCCTGCGCGGGCTGACGCGCGACGGCGTCCTGGTGGCAGTCAAGACCAAGGTCATCGAAGTCGACCCGAGGGGAGAATCTGCACAGGTCTCCGGCATTGCCGAGCGTCCGGCCAAAATTGCCGAGGGGGTCTTGCGAGCCGTGCGGGAGTCGACCGCCTAACAAGAATGTAAATTCTTATGCGTCCACAATTACACAAAATCGACTAAAATTATTGCAATTATATTTCAAATAAATAACAAATTTTGGGAGGCGTTGATTTCCGTGCAGAAACTGGTCGCGGCCATTGTAAATGATGGCTATGCATGGGGGGAGCTATCGCGAAACCGGCCCAACACAAGCCTGTGTTGGGCTTTTTCTATAATATTTTTTGGGAGTGGACTATGTTTGATAAATTGTTTTCTTTTGGCAAAAATCGCATTGTTAGAACGGCGCTTGCGCTGACCACGATTGCCGGGCTGGTTATCTCGCAACTGCAGCCGGGCAGTATTGTGCAGGCAGCGCCCATCCTGACCATTGAGTCAATCACTTGGGACGTAATTGGCCTGGACAGCAACCGCCCGGCCACTGGCCCGCGCCACTTTCCGGTCGGGGTACGGGTGTGTAACGAGGGAACGATAGCTACAAATGACCCTCTTACGGTCACTTTTACGTGGACTACATCTAACACTTACATCAGTATTCGTCCCGGAACCACAAGCGTGTTAACTTTCCCCGCCCTGGCCGCGGCAGGCGATTCAGGGGATTGCGTGGACGCCTACTTTGAAGTCGAAGTGGATGGTGTGGCAGCCGCTTATCGCACAACGCGCGGCTATACCATCACCGCTACTGATGGCACGGAGAGTGCGACCACACCCTCCCCACGCCAATTGTATGTCGAATATCTCATTTCCCAGAATCGCAATGCCACCAATATGATTCGTTATGGCACTGACCCGAATAACTTAACGGATGTTGCTGCTGGCGGTTCGATGAACCTTTACGTTGGGGGTACCTATTATATTCAACTCGACGCCAAGACCGCCACCCAGGGCTACGAGCAACTGGAAACCTTTATCACGCTTTCCAATACAGTTTTCCAGATTCTAAGCGTTGAGACTACTTACTCGGCGAATACATCGCCTTATCTTACAAGCCCTCACGACCAACTGTACGCTGATGCCTGTCTGTGGGAAAACGACCCCAACAGCCCCAACTACCTGGCCTGCCTGGATAGCGGTAAAAAGTCAGGGGGGAATATCACCGTTTTATATGAAGTCCGCATCATCGGCGGCGGCGGTACAACCCAAACGCTCAACAGCCTGATTTACGATTTTTCCGGCGCAAGTTATCACTATAACTCTGACTATAGCGCAGGGGTGCGTTTTGCCAGCATCCTGACAGCAACCCTTGACAAGACCTTCACGCCCAGGACAATGAGCGCAGGGGATACCACTACACTGACCTTCACCATCGATAATCCCAGTCCTGACCCCATCAGCAATGTGAGTTTCACCGATGAATTGTTGGGTGGATTAGAAGTTGCTGATACAGGCATTGCTTATACAAACTGTGGAACCCCTACCCCAACATCACTAGCTCTTGGCGAAACCTCTCTCGACTTTGCCAATATTACTATAGCGGGCGGTGCCACCTGTACTGTGGAGATTATTGTCACAGCAAGTGCCGACGGTACCTATCCTAACGAAACCGGCAATCTTTTTATCGGTGGCGATAATACCGGCAGTTCAGGTTCGGATACTTTGCTGGTCTCCTCCCAGCCGCCCGCGCCGAATAGCTGTGCCCCATCCGAGCGGGTGACGTTGGCGACTTGGGATTTCACAACCAGCACAACTGCAACAATCCCACCAGGCTCTAATGTCCTTTTTGCCACTGCCAGCGCAACCTTGACCGGAGCAGGTAGTGCAACAGTTACCGGTGGATATTGGCAACTACGCGATTCATGGAAAGATACAGCCGGAGCGCCTGCCCCAGACGCTGCCCCCTATGCTGAATTTTCACTTGACACTACAAACTATGGCGGCGTTAATATCGCTTTCAACAATCGCCTGTTAGACAACAACGAATGGGGCGCAAATAACAACCAGATTCATATTTATTCAAGCGCAGACAATGGAACGCCTGTCTTGATTTATAACGCAAATACGACAAAAGGTAATACATGGCAGACCGTGCCTGCCACAACAGCTGCTTCAACCGGTGCTGTTACAACCTGGTTCCGCGTCAGTGCAACCGTAGCCAATCAGATTTTGGGGAATGTTCAACTTGACAACGTCATCATCACCGGTTGTCCCCGTCCTGAAGTGCCGACGCTTTCGAAAGCCTTCTCACTGACATCGATTGCGGTCGACGACATCTCAACGTTGACCTTCACCTTTGGTAGCCCAAATGATTCTAACTTGGCAGACATTGCATTCGCCGATGACTTGCCTGCCGGTTTGCAAGTTACGACACCTAACGGTTTAACGGGTATCACTTGCAGTGCTGGTTCCGTCGTTCTTGCACCGACCATTACAGCAACGGCAGGAACATCAACCATCAGCATGGCAGGCCTGACGCTTGCAGGCAATTCCGTTTGTAGTTTCTCGGTGGATGTTACGGGCACAGCCAGTGGGCAATACACCAACATTACCAGCGCCATCTCTGCGCCGACATCGGGTGCCAACACAGGCGCTGACGGATTCGGCGAGGCAGACCTTGAGGTCATTGCGCCACCGACAATTAACAAAGTCTTCGGCTCAACCTTCCTGCTAACTGGCGAAACGACAAGCCTGGCATTCTCCATCAGCAATCCAAATAATTTCACCAGCCTAACAGGTATTGCTTTTACCGACATCTTACCTGCAGGTGTGACGGTAGCGGATGGCGGAGCAGTAGTTTGCGGCGGTACGCTCACAACAACAAATCCAAGCACCATTGCGTTGAGCGGTGGTACATTGGCCGCGGGCGAAACCTGTACGTTTAGTGTTACTGTAACAGGCGCATCACCGAATGATGCGGTGAACACTGTCACAGTCAGTTCAACCGAAGGTGGCACGGGCAACACCTCTACGGCTGAAATGCAGGTTAGAACACCTGTTGCCTCAATGAATTTCCAGAAGCAAATTGGTTTGAGCGATAACCCGGATGCTGCCTGGTTCTCTTATCTGGTTGTTGAAGAAGAAACGCCTGTCTATTACAAATTCACCATTGAAAACACAGGCGATGTCGAGCTTACAAACTTAAGCGTTGTAGATGCGGCTCTTACAGCGTTGGGCGTTGACTTGTCCGCATGTCAAATCGCATCCCTGCCGGTGGCAGATGATGGCGATAATCAAATCTTCACCTGC
>JAWOIR010000459.1:0-3483 GCA_046484545.1 Anaerolineales bacterium | reverse complement strand
ATTTGATGTTCATGCCTGCGAAGCAGGCATGAACATCAAATTTCCGGCTCTCCTCAGCAGGTGGCATGTGCCGCACCACACCAGTTAGACAGTCAGGGGTATAAGCGCGCGTACGCGCGCTTATACCCCAAAATGCGGCCTTCTTTACGGCAGATATCATAGAACCAAAGTATATTCAAGGAGCAAGCCAGTGCGAACTCAAAACTTTATCGGTGTGTTCTGGGCGTTTGGGCTTTTTCTAGCAGTAATTCTTCTCCTTCTTTTTGTCAGTTCTTGTAGAGAGCCTGCTGCTCCCCCCCTGGCAATGACGGCTTTCCCCAGCGAGACTCCCATCCTGTCTGCCGCGACTCTCATACCGCCTACTGCGACACCTTGGCCTGTGCAAGACTCTGCCTCTGAGAAAACAACTGAACCTGTAGCAACTGATGCCCCGGTCTATGTGCCGTTAGCCCCGGAAGATTGGATGTCCTGGCCGATCGACCCGCAGGTTAGCCCGGCCATGCGCGAGGTTTACTTACGCGGACAGTCCAATGGTCTGAACCCGCGTGCCATTTCCATTTTTGGTGATTGCCAAAGTGCACCGGAGGAGTTCCTGGGATATTACATCAATAATCTGGACGCTTACGCCGCCCTGCCATCAGAATTGCAGGAAACGGTTGACCGCTTTGCGGAATCTCTTACCCGCAGTAGCCCCACTTCGCAGCCTGGCGTAACGGCGGGCGCTTTGCTTTGGTCTGGTTGGCCGGATGGTGATTTTAGCAATTGTCTTGAGAATGAAAATCCGGCTGCCTGTGAGTTACGCAACCATCGCCCGGCGATTGTGCTTATAAATATTGGCACTCATTACGAAGATCGAAATGAACGCTATATGCGCATGCTGATTGAAATGTTACTGGAACAGGGCAGCATTCCGATTATCACCTTCAAAGCCGATAACCGTGAAGGTAATCATGCCATTAACCTGGGGAACGCTGCCCTAATTACCGAGTACCAGATTCCGTACTGGAACTTGTGGGCGGCGGTGGATGAATTGCCCGGCCACAACCTGTATACAAAGAAAGGCCAAGAATACTTGGGCGAAATCTATTTGAACGAAGCCGCTCAAGACGCCCAGCGCTGGACAGCTTTGCAAGTATTAAATTTAGTCTGGCGGTCAGTTGAAAACTAAGACAAACCTTGGGTAGGTCTGATTCCACGTTCCGCACTCTTGGAATCCAGATTTCGCGCATTTCGGGGCTGCTTTCGAGCAGGTGCGCCATCGTGCCTTCGGTTTCCACGCACCTGTCTTTCATGACGATGATGTGGTCGGCACGGCCTGGATTGCAGCCATCGGTTTGGGCGAAATTTCATTGGACGATGTGCCAGGGCTGGTTAAACTTAAGCAGCGCTACCAACCCATTCCCGGTCATCGCGCTGCTTATGATGAATGCTTTGCCAATTTTGTCGATATTTACAGACGCATGAAAAGCCTGTATCGCAGAATGAACTGAATCCCTTTCCCTCGTTACAGTTTACTCAACCAGCCTTTCCAGGCGGTCGACCATATCAGCCAGGACGCCGAAAGCCGCGGAAACTGGTTCGGGGCTGGTCATATCGACCCCTGCCATTTTTAGCGCTTCGAGCGGATAGCGCGAGCCGCCAGATTTGAGAAAATCGAGGTAACGCTCTGCCGCGCCCGGTTGGCCAGATGTGACGCCGTGCGCCAGGGCATGCGCGCCCGAAATGCCTGTGGCATACTGGTAGACGTAGAAGTTCATATACATGTGCAGGAACTGGGCCCAGGTGACGCCGATGCGTTCACGGTCGAATTCGACCTCGTCGCCGTAGCCTTCCTTGAACAGGTCGGCCAGGACGCCAATCAGGATATCGGCGTTGAGCGGTGCGCCTTTTTCGGCGCGGGTGTGCATTTCAAGTTCGAAGCGCGCCAATGTCGGCATAATGAAGAAGTAGCGATGGTAATTGGACATGGCTTCTTCGATGAGCGCAACCTGGAACTCGGGCGCGGTCTGGGTGCGCATCAGATATTCGCGGACAGCGGCCTGGTTGAAGTTGGAGGCGACTTCGGCGACAAAAAGCCCGTAGCGGCTGTAAATGAATCGCTGGTTGGTGCGCGAGTAGTACGAGTGCATCGAGTGGCCGAGCTCGTGGGCCAGGGTAGACAGGCTGAACAGATCGTCAGCGTAAGACATCATGATGAAGGGACGCGTGCCATACGAGCCGCTCGAAAAAGCCCCCTCGCGTTTGCCGCGATTGCGCGCCCGGTCGACCCAACGGTCTTCAAGGCAGCCGCGGCGCATGATGGCGACATATTCTTCGCCGAGCGGAGCCATGCCTTCGCAAATCCAGTCGACAGCCTGCTGGTAGGGGACAACCGGTTTGGATTCGGTCAACGGGGCTTTGATGTCATGGACGCCGAAGGTCTCCAGATTGAGGGCTTTGCGGCGTACATGCCAATATTTATGCCAGGTGGGTAAGTTTTGCTTGAAAACCTCGATTAAGTTATGGAAGACTTCAACAGGAACATTATTAGGTTCAAGCGATGCGTGTAGTGAAGAAGTGTAGCCGCGCACACGGGTCGTGAAGACATCCTGTTTAATGGCGGTGGTCAGGATGGCGGCGGAGGTGTTCTTGAAAGCCAGGTAGCCGTCTGCGTAGTTTTGCCAGGCTGTGCGGCGCACCTGCCGGTCGGGGTGGGTGATGAGCGAGCCGATGCTGGACTGGCCGATTTCGAGTTGGGTGCCGTCAGATGCAGTGGCAGGCTGGAATTTCAGGTCGGCGTTGTTGAGCATGTTGAAGGCGTTGAAAGCGCCGCCAAACGGGTCACCGGCCAGGGCCAGGACCTGCTCCACTTCCCCCGAACGGACGTGGGCGCTGCGCTTTTCGAGCCGCTCAATGTACTGGGCGAAAAATGCCAGGTCGGGCGTCGCCTGTATCCAGTTTTTGAGCGTGTGGAAGCCGATGTTCATCAGTTCCGGGTCAAAAAAGGCCATTGCCGCTCCCGCTTTGGCTCCCAGGCTGCGCGATTGCCCGGCACGGGCGTTGGCATCCTGGTCGAAGGTATCGACTGAGGTGGCGTTGTTGGCATAGGTCATGATTTTGCCGAGCAAAGTGCCTACTTCTTCAAGTTTGTGGATGGCTTTGAGCAAGACCTGCGGATTTTCATGCAAGCGTCCCTGATAATCGGCCAGGGCTGGGAGCAAATCCTGCAGGGTTGCGCAGGCAGCTTCCCAATCGGCGGGGGTTGGGAAGATGGATTCGAGCGCCCAGGTCTCTGCTATCGGGACTTCGTGGCGGGCAGGCAAGGTGATATTTTCAGGCATGTTGTTTCTCCTTATTAGGTACTGTATGTTTTGTTCAGGAAATTCCAATGTCAGGGCGACGTCCGCGAGCCGGCGTGGTCGCCGTTTCCCGTCCGCTGATGATCGGCGGCGGTGTCTGTGATAAAAGGCGCGCGCTTTTTCGCCGCGCGCGAGTCCATGTTTA
>JAWOIR010000442.1:0-3759 GCA_046484545.1 Anaerolineales bacterium | reverse complement strand
CACTTCTCCATACACATAAACCGCCGCGGTTTGTGAAACGAGCGGAATATTCCCGGCCACGATAACGATGGAGCCAAATTCACCAATGGCGCGCGCAAAACTGAGCAATGCGCCGGTCAGGATGGGCAGGGTCAGCGGGGGCAGGATGATGCGCCAGAAAATTGTCCAGCCCCCAGCCCCCAGCGTTTCGGCGGCGCACTCCTGGACTGTGTCCAATTCCAGCAGCACCGGCTGCACAGAGCGGACGACGAAGGGAAACGTGATGAACATCAAGGCCAGGATAATTCCGGGCGGGGCAAAGATGATGGAGATGTTGAACTGCTCCTTAATCCACGCCCCAACTGCTTCCTGTGGCCCAAATAGAATGACCAGCATTACGCCCGTCACCAGGGTCGGGATGGCCAATGGCAGGTCGATGATTGCGTTCAAGATTTCTTTGCCGGGGAATTCGTAACGTGCCAGCACGAAAGCTGTCAGGGTTCCCATGATGGTGTTGATGACCACCATCACTGCCGAAGTCCACAGGGTTAGTTTGAGCGCGTGCCAGGCAATCGGCAGCGTAACCTGCCGCCATAGTTCTGCCAGCCCTTCCCGCAGTCCATCCTGTAGAATGACCAGCAGGGGAATGATGAGCAGGACGAGCAGGTACGAAATGGCAACCGAGCGCAAGCCCCAACGTCCCCAGGGCAGGGAGTCCCAAGTTCGTTTTCTATCTTGATTTGCTGTGAGGGGTGTATTCATAAGCACCTTTTCAGACGGCTGGCATTGCTTGAAAAGCGTCAGCCGTCTGAATTCAGAGTGGGTTTATTGACCGCTTTGTACTTCGGTCAGGATTTCGTTGAAAATACCGCTTTCGCCGAAATACCTGGGTGTGGCTTCGGGCCAGCCGTTGAAGTGCGCAATAGTAAACAAGTCCTCAATCGGCGGATACATCTCGGCAGTCACCAGGGCTACTTCAGGGTCGGGAGAGCGCAAGCCGTATTTGGCGAAGATGTGCTGCGCTTCGGCGCTGAAGAGAAAATCGAGGAAGGCTTCAGCCACTTCGCGCGTGCCGTGCTTGTCAGCATATTCATCCACAATGGCGATTGGGTTGTCAATCCGCATGGTGGAGGTGGGCAGTATCAGTTCATAGGTCTGCCCGGCTTGTCGGCCAACCAGCACTTCGTTTTCATAGGTGATAGCGACATCGCCAATGCCTTTCTCGAAGTTGACAATCGAGTCGCGGGCTGATTTGTCCATTACGCTAACGTTTCGCAGTACTGCCCGCAGGAAGTCTTGCGCGCCGGCATCGTCCGCTGAATAACCATCCACATGTCCCCGTTGGGCCGCGCCATACAAACCAAAGATATTCCACATTGCGCCGCCGCTGGTTCTCGGGTTGGGGGTCAGGATTTGCAGCCCGGGCTGTGCCAGGTCGGCCCAGTCCTGGATGTTATAGGGGTTGTCCTGGCGCACGGCGAAGGCCACCACCGAGGTGCTGACCATCCCGCCGAAGGACTTGCTGCGCCAGTCGTGGGTAATGAGCCCGGCATCTTCAAGGCGGATGATATCCGCTTCGAGGGACAAGGCCACGATGTCGGCTTCGAAGCCTTCCAGCACGGCGCGGGATTGCGCGCCCGACCCCTGGTAGGATTCTTCAAAGACGACGGTTTGGCCGGTCTTTTCCTTCCATTGCTGCTGGAAGATGGGAATCAGTTCACGGTAGGCTTCACGCGGGGTGGTGTAGGCGGCGAGAATCAATTTGACTTCGCCCTCGCTGGCTGAAGACCCGCCGGGTGAACAGGCTGTCAGCAGTGCGACCAGCCCAAGCAGGATAAGTGATTTTGCATGTAGTTTTGAAATCATGGTATTCCTCTTTTGTTTTTTTGAACTTGAACACAGTTAATGAGGCTCTTTGGAGTTCCCGTGGTAAGTCCCCGCATTTTGGGGTGTGAGCGTGCCGCGTACGCGGCACGCTCACACCCCAAAATGCGGCCTTCTTTACGGCAAATACCAGAGAAACGTCAATGAAAAACAACTGTCTTTTTATGATGATGCGACCTGACAATCAGGAGCGAACAGTTTTCCAGTTCTTTTGCCACATCTTCGATAACGCCGCTTAGCGTTATACGTCCGCCTTGCTGGGGCAATGGCGCGCCCAGGATAACCAGGTCGAATTGCCCGTCTTTGATTTCCTGGAGAATTTCTTTTTGCGGATAGCCATGCCTGGTTTTGGCCTGTGCGCTCACGCCAAACATCTCGAGCGTATGCACACCGCCGGCCATAAAACGCTCGACCTGGTTGACTTGTCCTTCCGAGCCTGGCGCGTTGCTGTGCACGGATAGCAGGGTGACGCTGGCGCCAAAATGGCGCAAGAACCGACCGGCGAACAAGACATCATCTTTGCCCGGTTCCCCGCTGGCGACACAGACCAGGGCTTTTTCAATGCGCGCGCCGGGATGGGCCGCCAGGAGCAAATGGTGGTCTCCGACCTGCAGGACTTGTTCGGCGAGCGACATCCCTTCCATGGGCCGCCAACCGAGGATGACCAGGTCGACCGGATTCGTCTCGACCGATTTTGCAATCGAGAGCGGGGCAGGGGCCAGGTCAGTTTGCACTTCGATGGAAGCCATGCCGCTCCCGATTTGTTTGCGGGCGTCTTGCAGGTAAGCGTCCAGCAGGGATTGTTCCTTGCCGATGCCGAGCAGGGTCATGCGGGCGTGTGCCATGCGTGCCAGGTATCCGCCCAGGCTGACAGCGGACTGGCTGCGCAGGGAGCCGTCGGTGACCACCAAAAAATTCAGGCCCGGATGAGATAAGGCATGCAAGCGTCGAATCCCGACCCATGCTTTTTGATTGACTGCCAGCGGGAAGGCGCCGGTTTGGTCGGGCGGGCGGCTGGCGTCAATAATGATGTTGGGATTGCCAAATGGCACAACCGGTGCGATGGCGCGCACACCCGGCATGGAGGGCAGTTCGAGCCGGATATGTTCGGTGGGCCCGTTGAATCCCAAGCTGGTGACTGTGCCTTCCCCCAGCGGCGTGCAGCCCAGCTTCTCTTTGTCTGCGGCCAGCGCCAGGTCTTCCGGCCTGAAAACCACCTGAACGCGCCCATCTGTGCTAAACCGGGCGGCCTCATCGCTAAGGTTAAAGATGTGCGGGCCAATCTGGATTTGCTCTCCCCTGGTTTGGCCCAAAAGGATATTGGCGCTGCCGAGGAAGGAAGCCACAAACTCTGTCTGTGGCCGCTGGTATAAATCCTGAGGGGTGCCGACTTCAATCAGCCGCCCGTAACTCATTACGCCGATTCGGTCGGCCAGGTCGAACGCTTCTTCCTGGTCGTGTGTGACCAGCACCGCCGCCACACCCAACTCGCGTTGGATGGTTTTCAGGGAGCGGCGCAATTCGACTCGGATTTTTGCATCCAGTGCGCCAAGGGGTTCATCGAGCAGGAGCACATCCGGCTCCAATGCCAGGGCGCGCGCCAGGGCAACGCGCTGCTGCTGTCCGCCGGAAAGTTGACGCGGCAGCCTGTCTCCCAGTCCGACCAGGCCCACCAGTTCCAGGAGTTCATCCCGTTTTTGCTGGCGAACTTTCTTCTCAACTTTGCGCACCTGAAGCCCGAATTCGATATTTTCGGCAACGGTCATATATTCGAAAAGTGCATAGTTTTGGAAGACAAATCCCGTATTGCGCTTTTGGGGAGGCAGGTCTGACACCTCGCGCCCGTGCAGCAGGATGCGGCCTGAATCGGATGGCACCAACCCGGCGATGATGTTC
>JAWOIR010000425.1:0-12826 GCA_046484545.1 Anaerolineales bacterium | reverse complement strand
GCGGCGACACCGGCTCAGCCCTCAACAAAGCCATCCTGAGCAAATCCGCGCCCCTGGCCGACCTGTTCTACGGAGTCGACAACACCTTCCTCTCGCGCGCCCTCGACGCCGACATCTTCGAACCGTACAACTCACCCACCCTGGCCGAAATCCCGACTGAATTCCAACTCGACCCGCAAAACCGCGCCCTGCCCGTCGATTACGGTGACGTGTGCATCAACTACGACAAAGCGTGGTTCGTCGAAAACGGTCTGCCCGTCCCACAAAGCCTCGACGACCTGACCAAACCCGAATACAGCGGCCTGCTCGTCGTCCAGAACCCAGCCACCTCCTCACCCGGCCTGGCCTTCCTGCTCGCCACCATCGACCGCTACGGCGAAGACGGCTACCTCGACTACTGGGCCGCCCTCAAAGCCAACGATGTGGTCGTCGTCGATGGCTGGAGCACCGCCTACTACACCAACTTCAGCGCTTCCTCCGGCCAGGGGCCGCAACCGATGGTCGTCTCCTACGCCTCCAGCCCTGCAGCCGAAGTCATCTACGCCAGCGAACCCCTCACTGACGCCCCAACCGCCTCCATCCTCGACGGCTGCTACCGCCAGGTCGAGTTTGTCGGCATCCTGCGCGGCACCCAGAACCGCGCCCTGGCCGAAAAATTCATCGACTTCATGCTCAGCCCCCAATTCCAGGCTGACATGCCGCTCAACATGTTCGTCTACCCTGTCAACCCCGCCGCCGAACTGCCCGCCGAATTCGTCCAGTACGCCCAAACCGCCCCCAATCCCACCCGCCTCGACCCCGCTGACAAGCGCGAGCAATGGATTCAGGATTGGACGGATGCCGTTCTTCGATAAATCGAGAATCGTTAATGGTTAATCGATATTCGATGCTCGATTAACCATTAACGATTAACCATCCCCATGAAACGCCTGCTGCCCGCCCTTCTCTTTTTAGGAATATTCTTTTTCCTACCCCTGGCCCGGATTCTCACCCTGGGCTTCGATTCGGGCTTCATCCTCAATCCGGGCGGAACCTTCTACCCGCGGCTGGTTTCCGTTTTGGGTTTTACGTTTTACCAGGCTTTTGCCTCGACCCTCTTCACCCTGGCCTTTGGCCTGCCCCTGGCCTTTCTCTTCGCCCGCTACGACTTCCCGTTAAAACCCCTCCTGCGGACTCTGACCGCCATCCCCTTCATGCTCCCGACGGTGGTCGTCGCCGCCGGGTTCAACGCCTTGCTCGGTCCGCGCGGCTGGCTCAACCTACTCCTGGCTGAGGCCGGATTACCCGCCCTGACCTTTGTCGGCACCTTCGGGGCCATCCTTACCGCGCACGTCTTCTACAACACCACCATCGTCGTCCGCCTGGTCGGCGACGCCTGGGCGGCTCTCGATTCGCGCCTGACCGATTCGGCCCAGGCCCTCGGCGCAACCTCCTGGCAGACGCTCTGGAACGTGACCCTGCCGCTGCTACGCCCGTCCATTTTGGCGGCCAGCCTGCTGGTCTTCCTGTTCGACTTCACCAGTTACGGCGTGATTTTACTGCTCGGCGGTGTGCGCTACGCCACCCTCGAAGTTGAAATTTACATCCAGACCGTCAGTTTTCTCAACCTGCCTGCCGCTGCCATCCTGTCGGTTGTGCAACTGCTCTGCACACTGGGTCTTTCTGTGCTTTACAGCCGCTACGTCACCCGCGTCACCGCCCAAATCAAACCCGCCAGCCTGCCCGCCGCCCGCCGAAAACCCAAAACCCTGACGCAAAAAGCCCTCATTGCCCTTTTATCTCTGCTCTGCTTCACCTTCTTCGCCGCCCCTCTCGCCTCCCTGCCACTGCGCTCCATCACAAACCTAAGTCCTGAGCGGAGCGCCCCGGTTTTGGGCGCGCAGTCGAAGGACGACTCTGTCCCTCCCAATTACCAATCACCAATTACCAATATCTTCACCCTCGACTATTACCGCGAACTCTTCATCAACCGCCGTGGCTCCATCTTCTACGTCCCGCCCTTCCAGGCCGCTATCAACTCCTTGACCTATGCCGCGCTAACGGTTGTCCTCGCTCTCGCCCTCGGCTTCCCCGCCGCGACCGCCCTCATCCGTTCCGGCAGGTTTGCCCGCTGGATAGACCCGCTCATCATGCTGCCCCTCGGGGCCTCCGCCGTCACCCTCGGCCTGGGATTTATCGTCACCTTCAATCAACCCATTTCACTTTTTAACCTTCCAACCTTCAACCTTCTAACCTCGCCCTACCTGATTCCCCTGGCCCACACCACCATCGCCCTGCCATTCGTTATACGAAATCTGCAAGCCGCCCTCTCGACCATCCCTGAGCGCACCCGCGAAGCCGCCCGCGTCCTGGGCGCGGCCCCGCTCCAGGTCTGGTTCAATGTCGATTTTCCGATTGTGCGCCGGGCCGCTTTGTCCGCCGGGGCGCTGGCGTTTACGGTTTCGCTGGGCGAGTTCGGCGCTGCCTCCCTGCTGGCTCGTCCCGAATACCCGACCCTGCCAACCGCGATTTATCGCTTTCTCTCCCAACCCGGTGCAGTCAACTACGGCCAGGCCATGGCAATGGCCACCCTGCTGATGCTCCTGACTGGCCTGGGCATTTTTGCCATCGAGCGATTGCGGCCAAAAGGGAGTGATTTGTAGCACTACAATTCAGCTGACTGACGAGAGATAAAACGGTTCTTTGGGAATTCTCGTGATAAGTCCCAGCATTTTGGAGTATCAGCGCGCGCGCTGATACTCCAAAATGCGGGCTTCTTTACAGCAAATATCAGAGAACGAATAGCATCACTGTTTTTTGGCAGACTCTGTCTTCACGCCAAGCAGTATTAGCAGCCGCTCCCAGCCTTGCCTGATTTGCAGGGATTTTAGCCGGTAGGTGCCGATAATCCCATACGGGATGAAGAGCACAAACAGAACATAAATCGCGCCGTTGATGAAACTGGCGCTCTCACCGATATAGCGGCGCAGGCCAAAATCGAGAATGCGGAAAACGATTGCGCCAATCAAGGCCCCGCTCAAGGTGCCGACACCACCAATCAGGACAATCAGCAGCGCAGTCACGGTAAAGGCCAGGCTGGCAGTGTTCGGGCTGACGATGGGCTGGTAAATGGTGTGCAAAAACCCGGCCAGGGCGGCAGTGACGGAGGAGAGCAACAGGGCCGCAAACTTAAAGGCGAAAGTGTTGTATCCGAGCATTTTTGCGCGGTCTTCGTTTTCGCGGATAGCGATACAAACCCGCCCGGTGGGGGAATTGACAAAGCGTTTGTAAAGCAGGTAGAAAAGCACAAAAACCGTCAGCGCGACAAAGTAAAGGCGCAGCCGTTCGGTTGCCGGGCTGATAAAGGCTGGCACAATCACACCTTGCAAGCCCACGTCCGAACCAGTGTAAGCACCAAGTTCTGTGGACATGACGACAATATGAAAAACACTTGCCATGCCCAACGTGACCAGGGCAAACGTCAGCCCCTTGACGCGCGGCAAAACAATGCCGAAGAGCAGGGCCTGTATCAGTGCTGCCAGCAGGACCAACAGGAGAGTCTGTCCCAGGTCGAGGCCAAAACTTTTGATGGCAATACCGGTGGCATACGCGCCAACTGCAAAAAACATGCTGTGCCCAAACGAAAGCAGCCCGGTAAAGCCGAATATCAAGTCGTAACTCAGGGCAAAAAGGGCCAGGATGAACACCTCGATGGCCAGTCCCTGCATAAAGCGGCTTGTGCCGCTCTGATTGGCCCAAACAGCCGCCGGGGAGGCGCCTTCAAACAACCCGACCACAAAAGGGTACAGGATGAAGGCAAGCAGGACAAACAGCGAAGCCTGATGTTGGCGGAAAAAGGATTTTGTCATGGTGGTTTATTCCTTCTTTCCCAACAACCCATTGGGCATGAGCAGCAGGATAATTACCATCAACAAGATGGTGGAGGCCGGGACGATGGGCGGGGTGGGCTTGAAGACAATCTCGGTGAAGGGGATGGAGATACCAATCTGCCCGTACTTAATCATGAACTGCTGAATCATCCCGACGATGACCGAGCCGAGCGCCGCGCCGGGATAACTGGTCAGGCCGCCGATGGCGAGCGCGACCAGCGCATTGAGCATGACCGTCTCACCCATGTGGTAGGACAGGCCAAACGAGGGCGCAGCCAACGCGCCACCCAGGGCCGCCAACCCGACACCGAGCGCGAAGACCAGGGTGAAGACCTGGCGGACGTTGATGCCCAGTGCCTCGACCATTTCACGGTCTTGCACGCCGGCGCGGATAACCATGCCCAGCCGCGAGCGTTTGAGCAGTAGCCAGACGGCAATCAAGACGACCAGGCCAACCAGCGGGATGAAAATCTCGTTATAGACGCGCACCCGGCCATCCAGGAGCAGGATGGTCGAGCAGTTATACTGCCACCAATCGGCAAAGGTCGTGGCCGGGCAGCCAGGGCCGGTTCCAGCAAACAGGACCGGTTTGGGCATGATAAATTCAGGCCGCCCCCAAACCGCGCGCACAATTTCGATGCCAATCACGCTCATGCCCAGCGTGAGCATGATTTGGTAGATATGGCGGACATACAAGGGGCGAATCAGGGTCACTTCCATCAATCCACCCAACCCCATGCCTGCCAGGACGGCAACGACAACCGAAATCAGGAAGAGCCAGTTGGTATTCAGTCCCACCAGCCAGGCGGTCAGGGCTTCGTTGAAGACGAGCGCCAGGATACCCAGCAACACCAGCACACCGAAGGGTGCAAAGTTGCGCCAGGACAATCGCTGCGGAGCATTGGTAACGCCCGCCAGCAAGGTCAGCGAAAACGCGCCCAACAGACTGCCAGCCAGTAATCCGATGATTGCCAGCGCGGGAGAAATTTTCTCAAAGGCTGCCATGTCTGGAACCAGGCGCATACCCTGGTCGGCCATGAAGGCGTAGGTGCCGGGGCTTTGGGCGAAGACTTTGACATCCCAAATCGCAATCGGGTAGCGGGCCAGCGTCAGGAACAGGATGACGAGCGACAGCGCAATCCCGGCCCAGGGCAGGATGCGGCCCATCGTCCCGGCAAGCCGGATGCGGGTGACAGCGAACGCCCAGACGCCCTGAAGCACGAATCCGCTCAAGACCAGGACAAAGGGTGTCAGGATGTCGATAAAAGTATCCGGTCTGACAAAGACAGTCCAGGCGATGTAGGCGCCAATCATGTAGAGCGTGCCGTGCGCCAGGTTAAGGACGTGCAGCAGGCCGAAGATGAGCGAGAAACCGGAGGCCACCAGGAAGGTGAGCGAACCGACTGCCAGCCCGCGCAGGAAGGTGATGACGAAATCCTTGCTGTCCATGCCTTGCGCGGCGGCGATAAAAAGACTGACCAGCACGCCAAGCGTGATGTAGAGAACAAAATTTTTGCGGAGGGTGACTTTGAAATTATCCATGTCGTTTCCTTCGTTACGCTGCACCCAGATAGCGATGAATGGTGGCCTTGTCTTCGACCAGTTCGGCCATCGTTCCACTCTTGACTGAGCGGCCTTCTTCGATGATGACGTAGTATTCGGCCAGTTGGCTGGCAACCAGGAAGTTCTGTTCAACAAGAATGATGGTGGTGTTTTTCGAGAGTTCGCGAATGGCGGTCATGACACTTTCGATAAGCACTGGAGCCAAGCCCTCGGAGGGTTCGTCAATCAGCAACAGGGAGTTATCGGCAACCAGGGCGCGGGCGATGGCGAGCATTTGCTGCTGCCCACCGGAGAGATTGGTTCCCGAAAGGTGGATGAGTCGCTTCAGGTCAGGAAAAAGGCCGAAGATGAAATCCTGTTTGCGGGCATAATCACCTTTTTTGCGTTCGGCGATTTTCAGGTTTTCTTCCACGCTCAGGTTTTGAAAGATGATGCGATTTTCGGGCACAAAGCCGATGCCGAGGTTGGCGATATCGAAGGAGCGCATCCCCTTTAGTTCGCGACCGTTGAAAATCACTTTTCCTTCACGCGGCGGGGTAAGCCCCAGGATGGTCTTGAGTGTGGTGGTTTTTCCGGCCCCGTTGCGGCCAAGCAAGGCCGTAATCGTGCCGTGCGGGACGTTCAGGTCAACACCCTGCAAGATGTGATATTGCTTAATGAAGGTGTGGACGTTGTGAAGTTCGAGAAGATTTTCCATGGCTACACATTCAACTCATATAACCCGCCCAGGTAAGCAGTTTGCACTTCGCTGTTGGCGGTGATTTCGGTAGGTGTGCCTTCGGCCAGTACGCGCCCCTGGTGCATGACTGTGATGGTATTCGAGACGCTCATGACAACGTTCATGTTGTGTTCGACCAGCAGGACGGTTTTGTTCCCGGCTTGCTGGATTTCCTGGATGAGCGCAATCAACTCTGGGACCTGTTCGGCAGCCATGCCAGCGGTCGGTTCATCGAGGAGCAAGACTTCGGGGTCAGGGGCCAGAATCATACCCAGTTCCAGTTTGCGCTGGTCGCCGTGGGGCAGGGTCATGGCAACCTGGAAGGCGCGCTCTTTCAAGCCAACTTTTTCGATGACTTCCCAGGCGCGTTCTTCGTATTGCTTGAAAGCGGAAGCCGCTTGCCAGAATTTGAAGTTATCGCGCCCCATTGCCTGGGTTGCCAGGCGGATATTTTCCATCACCGTCAGGTTGGGAAAGATGTTGGTAATCTGAAAAGAACGCCCGATGCCGGAATGGATGGTGCGATGAACCGGCTGGTGCGTAATGTCGCGTCCTTTGTAGATGACCTGTCCGCTAGTGGGCGCGATATTGCCCGAAAGCAGGTTGAAGAAAGTGGTTTTTCCCGCGCCGTTTGGCCCGATGATGGCGTGCAAGGTTTTGGCCTGGACTTTCATGTTCACATCGTCCACAGCAACAAGCCCGCCAAATTCCTTGCGAAGATTTACGGTTTGAAAAATAATCTCGGATGTCATGTCACCTTCCATATATTAGAATTTGCCGTTGACCAGGGACACTGGACGATGATTTGCTTTTCTCATCATCCAGTGTGCGCGGTCAGCGAGTTCTCCTCACCCCCCAGCCCCTCTCCCAAAGGGAGAGGGGAGAGGAATGGGACAAAGAAAATCGCCAACTGATTTTACTCGCCGCTCAGGCTGCCATATGGCAGATCGCCACAGCGGTCTTTCAAATTTTCAGGCAGCAGGCAGGGCGGTTCCGGGCGGGTGGTGGTAACGTATTCGTAGAAGTTCGCGTCGGGGTCGGTCACGTTGAGCAGTGTCAGGATGTACATATCCTGAATGGCGACGTGGTCTTCAGGGCGAATAAACACGGTGCCCTTCGGGCCCTCAAAGGTCATGCCTTCCATCGCGGTGACCATGGTTGCGCCGTCGGTGTTGCCATTGGTCAGGCGCAGAGCCTCGACCAGCATGATGGCGGCGTTCATGCCATCACCGTCGAACAGGTCAGGGTTGACGCCGTAGCGCGGCTTGGTGTTGGCAACCAGGAAGTCGTTGGCGGCGTTGGTGGGGGCGCTAAAGTGGTAGATGATGCCGTTGGTGCTGCCAATCGCATTGCCATACCAGATGGGCATCAAAACATTATCGATGAAGGTCGCGCCGAGGGCCATGTTCTCGGTCACACCCTGGTCCACAGCAGCCTGCATGAGCGGCACAAAACCACCGCCAGCCCAACTGACAATATAGGCTTCCGCGCCGGAGTTGTAGATTTGCTCCATGTAGGGGGTGAAGTCGGTGGTATCGAGCGGAGCAAAGATGTCATCGGCCAAGAAGGTGCCGCCGTAAAGCGAGCAGGCATCCCGGAAGGCGGTTGCCGAACCGACACCAAAGGCATAGTCAGGCGCAATCTGGACGAAGGTGCTGTACTCTTTGGTCAGGTACTGGCATTCGTTGATGGCGTCCTGGTAGTTGTTGCGGCTGGTGCGGAAGGTGTACTCGTTGAAGTCCTTGCCGGTGATGTCGTTGGCGGCAGCCGGGGCAACGATGAGCGGGATTTTGTTCTCGAAGGCGATGCCCTGCAGGGTGGCGGTCGCGCCGGAGGACACGGTGCCGACCAGGATGTCGACCTGCTGCACGTCAATCAGTTCGCGGGCAATGGTGGCGGTGTTTTCAGGGTTGCTGCCATCGTCGCGTACATAGACCAGGATTTCACAGCCTTCAACCATGAAGGTATTTTGCTGGGTGGCAGAGAAATCAAAGACCTCGCCAGCCGTGCCAGGAGCGCCAGCCATATACTCCATGCCAATCATGAACGAGCGCACGATGTGCGCGCCGTAAATCGCCAGGGCGCCGGTCACGTCGGTAATCAGGCCAACTTTGATGGTGCCTTCACAGGTCAGACCAGCGGCAGGCTCTTCAGCAGGCGCGGCGGGTTCTTCAGCCGGGGCAGCCGGTTCAGCAGGTGCCGCAGGTTCTTCGACCGGGGCGGGTTCAGGGGTGGCTGCGGGGGCACAAGCCGCCAAAATCAACGACAGGGCGACCAAAAGAAAAACAACGGTTCGTAATGCTTTCATTTTTTCTCCTCCAGAGAATAAGGTGGGGCAGGTGCGAACCTGCCAGGATTGTTTATGGACGGGCACGCGCCCATCCTGAAACACAAGTTTAATTTTGCCGTGCCAGGAATCCGAGTACCAGGGCGTTGAAGATGCCGGGTTGTTCAAGGCACAGGGCATGTCCGCTATGGGGAACAACAACCAGTTCTGCGTCGGGAATTTCACGGGCAATGATTTCGCTGTATTTGCGCGGCTTGAGAATGTCTTGTTCGCCGACCATGACCAGGGCCGGCACGTCGATTTTGTGCAGGTCGGCGGTGATGTTCAGGCGATTGAAACACAGCAGCAGTTCCAAAACGGCATCCATATCGAGCAGTTGATAACGCTCGGCGGCGGCTTCAATTGCGGCGCGGTTGACAGCGATGTAAGCATCCGAAAAATTGAGCGGGTAACTGACCTGGTACAGCAAGGCCGGGTCTTTCATCTTAGCCGCGGCAACCCAACTGCCAATCAGCCCTTCCAACACCGGGTCGGAGTGGCTGACGGCCGAGGACAGAATCAACGAGCGGGTTCGTTCTGGATATTTGAGCGCAAAAACCATGCCCAACTCAGCCCCGTAAGAGATGCCGCCGATGTGGGCTTTTTCGATTCCGAGAGCATCCATCAGGGCCGCCAGGTCATCGGCGTGCAGTTCCATCGTGTACGGACCAGCCGGATGCGCCGAACGCCACATGCCGCGACAATCGTGCAGCAATAGCCGGTAATGCTTCGAGAGAACCGGGGTCTGGAGCGCCCAACTGGCGGTGCTCATCAGCACGCCATTGGCCAACACCAGCACCTCGGCATCTTCGGGGCCGTGCAGTTCGTAGTACAGTTCCGTTCCGTTGACCTGGATGGTGGGCATTTTTTCCTTCTGCTAGGGCTGGAAACCGAGAAACGTCTTAGCCGCTTCACCTTCGCCGCGCACCAGGAAGGTGGCCGTCACCGGCTGGCCGATGGCGATGGTCTGCGGCTGTTTCACGTCCATGCCGACCAGTTGGGCGCAGATGCGCGGGCCTTCTTCCAACTCGACCACCGCTGCGCAGTACGGGTTCTTGCGGTCAAACCCGGCTTCAATCATGGCCGTCGGGGCGATGTAAATAATGGAGTAAGCAGCCAGTTTGCCTTTGCCCGAAAATTCAACCGCCTCCATTTGCGCGCCGTGACACTGCGGACACATCGGGCGGGCCGGGTAATAAGTTTTATCGCAGGCTGCGCAATGGCTGCCGACCAGTTTTTTCTCGCCAAGCGCGGCGTAATGAGTGGTGTGATTAAATTCGCTCATGGCTTATCTCCGTTGGAAAATGTGGACAGTACAGGTCTGACCGGTGCCGCCGACGTTATGCGTCAGCCCCAGGCGCGGATTGCCGGGCAACTGACGCTCACCCGCTTCGCCGCGCAACTGCTTCCAGATTTCGATAACCTGTCCGACGCCGGATGCGCCGACCGGGTGACCCTTCGATTTCAGGCCGCCGGATGTGTTAACAGGACGTTCCCCGCCCCGGCTGGTTTTGCCGTCTTCAACCGCTCGCCAGCCCTGGCCTGGTTCAAAGAACCCCAGGTCCTCGGTAGCGATGATTTCAGCAACTGTGAAGCAATCGTGAACTTCAACCACGTCAATGTCGGCGGGTTTGACCCCGGCCATTTCGTAGGCAATTTCCGCCGCCTTTTTAGCCGAGGGCAACGAAGTCAGGGTCGGGCGGTCGTGGATGGCACCGTCGCTGGCCTGGCCAGAGCCGATGACGTAAAGCGGATTGTCGGTAAAGCGGCTGGCAATCTCTTCGCTAACCAGGATGACCACCGCCGCGCCGTCTGAAACCGGCGAGCAGTCGTACAGGCGCATCGGCCAGGCGATGTTCGGGTTGGCGCGCTCGTCTTTCAGGAAGGCCATTTCATCCGCCCATTCGGGGATGGGCAGGCCCTTCTTGGCGGCGCTCTTCTTGCGAATTTCCATGATGTCGGCGATGCGCTGCCCGAATTGGGCTTTGGCATTCAGCGAACCGTTTTCGTGGTTTTTGTAGCCGACTTTCAGGAAAACTTCGGGGTCTGCGCCGTGTTCAGCCATGTAGGCAGTTGCCATCGAAGCATACAGGCCGGGGAAGGTGAACCCCGCCGGAACTTCGTAGAGAGAGTCGGCAGCGGTCGCCAGGGTGTCGGTGACGCGCTCGATGGGCAGGTCGGTCATCTTCTCGATGCCACCGACCAGCACGATGTCATACATCCCTGAAGCAATCGCCAGGATGCCCTGACGCAGGGCCGCGCCGCCGCTGGCACAGGCGTCCTCGATGCGGGTGGCCGGGCGCGGGGTCAGGCCGACCCAGTCGGCCATAATCGGGGCGGTATGTCCCTGATTCTCGAACAGGTCGCTGCTGAAGTTGCCGATGAAGAGCGCTTCGATGTCGTTGGGGTCGAAGCCCTTATCGACCGAGGCCAGCATCTCCTGGAAAGCGTCCACGAACAGGTCGCGGCTCGATTTTCCGGGGAATGCGCCAAATTTCGACATTCCTGCGCCGACCAGGGCCACGCCCCGGCTGAGTTTACGGATGGTCATGTTGATTCTCCTGTTTCAGAGTCGCGTTCAACGTTAAACGTTGAACGTTTAACGTGAGAGGAAAGCGTGGAACAGGGCGTTGAACTCGCCCGGCTTTTCGATATGCGGGCTATGCGCAGCGTCGGCAATGACCTGCTCTTCGAAACTGCCGCCGGATGCCGCGTACTGCTCGAAGACCTTACGGGTCTGTTGGAGCATGGGCTGGGGCGGGAAGATTTCGTCGCCGGGCCAACCAGGGACGTAGCCGAGTTTGCCCAACATGCCCAGGTCGAACATCGAATTGTCTGAAACAATCATGTCGCTGTCGCCGCGCACCCACAGGATGGGTGGTTTGGGGTTGACGGCCAACAGTTCGGCGACGTCATTTTTCAGGTATTTGGGCGACCAGCAGTTGACGATGCCTTTCGTGCCGGGCGCAACGTTCGGCCAGTTGGCGGATGGGACGAAATCGCCGGGGTATTTCTCGGGGCCGGTTTTTTCCATCAGCGCGGCGGTCAGGAAGTCTTCTTCACGCGCGGCACGGAAGGGGGATTTATAGTAGAAGGCGTTGATGACATTGCGCGGGGCGTTCGGGTCGTCGGCGCTACGGTTGCCTTCTGCAATCAACTGGACAAAGGTCTGGTTGACCACGCCGCCACCGGAGCCAGCGAAATCATCGAAGCAGGGTGTGCCGTCGACATCTTTCGTGCCGCCGAATCCGTAGGGGGAGACGGGGCAGACCAGGGTTAGTGACAGGGCCCGACCGGGGTAATCAGTTGCGAAACGGTACAAGACTCCCGCTCCCATCGACCAGCCGACGAAATGGGCCTTGTCTAGGCCGAGGGTATCCAAAAGGGCGGCAACGTCGTCAGACAAGTCACGCAAGCCGCGGGTCGAGTCGATGAGTTTGTCTTCCGTCCAGCCGTAACCGCGCAAATCGGGGGCAATTCCGCGAAATTCGGCAGGCAGGGCCAGCATGGTTTCTTCCCAGAAGAGCGCGGCGGAGAAGTTACCGTGCAGGAAAACGACCGGGACGCCGTCCTCCGGCCCGGAGAAGTAAACGTTGGTTTCGATGCGGGCGGTAGCGACCATTTTGTTGGTGATGCCGGGTAAGGGCATTGGTTTTTCCATTTGGTTGCTCCTTGGATGTTGAATATTTGTGCCTTTTTGTCTGTTTCACCAGGGATTGAAATCCCTGGCTAATAAGCGGCATCGGATAAATCCGACTTTTGCACTTTTTGAAACAGAATAGTAGCGATTAAAGTCCTCATTGTAGCCGTGGGGATTTATCCCCCGGTGGGGCAGAATGATGAGCCGTCTCTTTTGAAATGACAAGTGCCAGCGGTCTAATCAACCACCTTTTTATAGTGGCGCTTGTTTTTGTGCTCCAGGCTTTCAGGCCGCAAGTGGAAGGGGTCCGCCTCGACCGCCTTGGCCACCTCCGGGTCCAGGCCTTCGCCGAAATACTCCTTCGGCAAACCGATGCGCAGTCCGAATCGGACAGTCCAGCCGCGCCCCGATAGCGCGCAGCAACTCCGCCTCGGTCACGGTGACCATACTATCGTTGGTGATCGCCGCAACCGCAGCTTCTATTAGCCTGGCCTTGAAGGAAAACTTAAGGGTATTCAGTCTGGCAAGCGCTTCCTCAAACACCTGCATCGAGATCTGACCGCGCTCATGCAATTCCCCCCTTCCCTCCAGCTGTATCTGTTGCCATGCAGCGTGAAACGCACTCTCGGCCGCATCCGCATCGCGATGACCGGCATGGGCCAGCAGCGAGAAGATCACTTCGCTGTCTTTGCGTATTTCAGCCAAATCAG
>JAWOIR010000384.1:0-4451 GCA_046484545.1 Anaerolineales bacterium | reverse complement strand
TGATTGGACGGATTCTCACAGATTTTTCAAAAATCCGCGCAAATCCGTCCAATCCGTGTCCCATGATTTACTTGCCCTGCATCTTCTCCCAGCTATCCTTCAACGTCACCGTGCGGTTGAAGACCGGTTTGCCGGGCTGGCTGTCGGAGTCGAGGCAGAAGTAGCCGGTGCGCTCGAACTGGATTTTTTCGCCGACTTTGGCTTCGGCCAGCGCCGGTTCAACGTAGACATTCTCCAGCACTTCGAGCGAGTTGGGGTTGAGAATTTCTTCCAGTTCGCCGTCATCCGGCCGCTCGACGCTGAACAACTGCTCGTACAGGCGCACTTCGGCGGGCAGGGCGTGCTGGGCCGAAACCCAGTGAATGGTCGATTTGACCCGCCGTCCATCCGGGGCGTCGCCGCCGCGCGTGGCCGGGTCATAGGTGGCGTGGACTTCAGTGATGTTCCCGGCCTCGTCCTTGACAACGCTGGTGCAGGTCACCAGGTAGGCGTAGCGCAGGCGTACTTCGTTGCCGGGGTACATGCGGAAGTATTTGGGCGGCGGGTTTTCGCTGAAGTCGTCCTGCTCGATATAAAGGACTTTCGAGAAGGGCACTTTGCGCGTCCCGGCTTCGGGGTCTTCGGGGTTGTTGACGGCTTCGAGTTCTTCGGCCTGGCCTTCGGGGTAGTTGTCGATGACCAGTTTGAGCGGTTTCAGCACGGCCATGCGCCGCAGGGCGCTTTTGTTGAGAATGCCGCGAATGACGGCCTCGAACTGCGCCATCTCGACCCAACTGTCGTTTTTGGTTTCGCCCATTCCGGTCACGAAGTCGATAATCGCTTCGGGCGGCACACCCCGGCGGCGCAGTCCGCGCAGGGTCGTCAGGCGCGGGTCATCCCAACCGCTGACCACGCCGTCTTCGACCAGTTTGCGCAGTTTGCGCTTGCTCATCATGGCGTAGGTCAGGTTCAGGCGCGAAAATTCAATCTGGCGGCTGGGGAAAGCCTCCAGTTTTTCAAGGAACCACTCATACAGCGGGCGGTGGATGATGTATTCGTTCGAGCACAGCGAATGCGTGACGCCTTCCATCGAGTCGTTCTGTCCGTGCGACCAATCATACATCGGGTAGATGTGCCATTTGTCGCCGGTGCGGTGATGGTGGACGTTCATGATGCGGTACATGACCGGGTCGCGCAGCAGGATGTTGGGGTGGGTCATGTCGATTTTGGCGCGCAGGACGCGGCTGCCCTCGGGGAATTCTCCGTTTTTCATGCGTTCCAGCAGGTCGAGGTTTTCTTCCACCGAACGGCCGCGCCAGGGCGAATCGACCCCGGGCTTGATGGCCGATTCTGAATCGCCCCACTTCGTTCCTTTGGGCAGCGTGCCACGGCTGATGCTCATCTCTTCCTGGGTCTGGTCGTCCACGTAGGCCAATCCCATTTTGACCAGGCGCACAGCCCAATCGTAGAGCAGGTCGAAGTAATCGGAGGCGAAAGTCACCTTGGCCCACTCGATTCCCAGCCAGGCGGCGTCTTCCTCGATGGCGTGCACGAATTCGGTCTCTTCCTTGGCCGGGTTGGTGTCGTCGAAGCGCAGGTACAACTCGCCACCGAACTCTTTGGCGGTGAAGTAATCAATCAGGAAGGCCTTGCAATGCCCGATGTGCAGGTAGCCGTTCGGTTCGGGTGGCAGGCGTGTGCGGACGTAGCTAAAGCGTCCGGTTTTCAGGTCTTCGGCGACGGCTTCGCGGATGAAGGCGGGGATGCGGCTTTTGCTCTCGGTGTTTTCCATGCTCGGTATCCTTATTTTGGGAATAATTGCTTTGTGATGACGGGCATTATAACAAACCTGGGGGAAAACCCGCGAAATAGCCTGTTTGGGCGGCAAAACGCCGCCCAAACAGGCTATTTCGCGGAAATCTCCCCGCTCCTTGAGGGGCGTTCAAATGTAGATATAATTGCTCTGAAATCCTACTTTCCTTTTATCTTACGGAGGCCACGCCATGCCCGAATCTTTCCTTCCCTGGCCCTACCTGGATTCGATGTACGATTACCTGCCCTTCCTCGAAGGGCCGCCTGGGCGCATGCCGCAGGAACGTCTCGATACCCCGGTGGCGGTGGTCGGTGCGGGCGCGGCGGGACTGGCGGCGGCTTATGAGTTGATGCGCGTTGGCCTGCGTCCGGTCATCTTTGAAGCCACAGGGCGCACCGGCGGCAGGCTGTACACGCGTCCATTCAGCGAGGCGGATGGCAGCCCCTCCAATGTCTTTGCCGAGCTGGGGGCGATGCGCATTCCATTGTCGTCGCGGGTTTTCTATCATTACGCCGAACGTTTTCAGTTAGCCTACGATATGCTCTTCCCCGACCCCGGCCTGGTCGATACCCTGCTGTGCTATCGCGGCCAGTCCAGTTGGTGGACGGGTGGAACCCGCGTCCCGGCTGAATTTAACGATGTGCAGCAAAATTGGGAGCATTTCATCAATCCGCTGATTCAAAAACTGTACCTCCCGTGGAAAAAAGGGGATTGGGATACGGTCGAGCGCGTCTGGCAGTCGTATGTGGAACGTTACAAGGACAAGAGTTTTTACCAGGTCATCCGCAGTGAATCGGCGGTCTGGACGATAGAAGACCTCAATCGTTTCGGCGCGCTTGGCATTGGCACCGGCGGATTTGGGCCGCTGTACCACGTCGGGTTTATGGAAATTCTGCGCATCATCGTCCATGGTTGGGAGAGTCAGCAAAAACTGATTTCGGGCGGCGTGGAGGAGTTGACCCGTAATTTTCTCGAACGCCGCGAACAAACCCCGCTCGGCCTGCGCACTGTCCTGGATGCCGGCGAGCTTCATCTTAACACCCCGGTCACGGCCATTGACCTGGGGCCGGACGGCAACCCGCGCCTGACCTATCGCGACCCGGCCAGCGGGGAGGAACAGCAGCGCGCATTCCCGGCGGTCATTGTCGCCACCACCAGCCGCGCCATGCAGATGATGGGACTCTCCCTGCCCGGCCAGGACATCCTGCCCGAAACGGTCAAGGAATCCCTGCGCAACCTGCACCACATGAGTTCGTCCAAACTCTTTATCCGCACGGCCACAAAATTCTGGCGCGACTCGACCGAGCGGCTGCCGCTCTCCATCCTGACCGATGAACTGCCCCGCGCGGTCTACCTGCTGGATTATCCGCACACCGACAATGGTGTGGTCTGCATGAGTTACACCTGGGGCGACGATTCGACCAAGTTGCTGGCGCTTTCGCCCGAAGAATATTTCGCCCAGGCCAAACGCACCATCGAGCGTTATTGCCCGGCCCTGGCGCGTCACCTGGTTCCGCTCAACGATGAGATTCTTTCCATCACCTGGGAGGCCAGTCCGTATTATTACGGCGCGTTCAAGCTGCAACTACCCGGCCAGGATGCCAACGCCCACGATGCCTACTTCCAGTTCCTTGCCTCGCTCAACCCGCAGACAGACCGGGGCGTGTACCTGGCGGGCGACAGCGTCTCCTGGTCGGGCGGCTGGGTGGAGGGCGCGCTGCACACCGCCATCAACGCTGCTTCGGCAGTAATTCGGCATCTGGGCGGCGACCTCGGCTCAAATTCACCGCTCACCCAGCAGGCTGGGCGGTATAAGTATTTATAGGTCTGGTTGGTTCTTTAGGAATTCCAGTGATAAGCCCCAAAATGCGGGGGCTTATCATGGCAAATATCAGAGAGCCGTCTGGTTTTGGCTGTCTGTTTCTGGCCGGGGCGGGTATAATTTCAAACCGTATTCAATTCAGCCTGTTTTTTTTCCTGGAGTGATGGATGAGCAAAACAACCGAAAAAACACCTTTTCTCGGCACTTACTTTGAGCGCGACGCCGTCCTGCGCTGGGCGCGTTGGACGCGAATTTTAGGCTGGGCGATTTTTGCCGTTTACGCGATTCAATATCTCTACGAAACCGGCATGACCCTGTTCAACTCCTTTCGCGGCGGCTACCCGCTCGATTGGTTTTACCTGGTTTTCAACATGGGCAAACCCTTTCAGGGCGCAATGATTCTGGTTGTCCTGCACCTTTTGGCCTTCGCCCTGCTAATTTTGCTCGACATCGAAGACAACACCCGCCGCGCCGCGCGGAAGTAGGATATTTCATGAAGTTTAAGATAATCCTGGGAGGATTATTCCTGCTCCTGATTTTGTGTGTCCTCGGAACGGCCCTGGTTGGCTATGCCAATATCCGCTACACCTCCCAGAACGCGGTGCTGAAATATCTCAGCGCGAATCCGGACAATGTCGCCGTGACCTGCTTCGACCCGGCGGCCCCCTTGGCGGGCTTTTACCACAACGCCGACCAGCCCTATCCGCTGGCCTCTACCTTCAAGATGGTACTCCTGCTTGGATACGCCGAGCAGGTCGCCTCCGGCGCGCTCGACCCGGCGGAAACCCTACTTGCCCCGGCAGTTCCTACTGTTCCACTACTAAGGGCTACGGTAGC
>JAWOIR010000180.1:0-2695 GCA_046484545.1 Anaerolineales bacterium | reverse complement strand
ATGACTCTCAAAACCCTCACATCCCAAATGCTGCCCGCCATCGAAACCGAACTGCAAAAACAGGTTGCCCGTCTCGACCAACCGCATACCGCCGTCTACCACGAAATGCTGACCTACCACATGGGCTGGACGGGCGAAGGCGCAGGCCCCGAAGCAACCGGCAAGCGCATCCGCCCGCTGATGGTGCTGCTGTGCGCCGCCTCGAGCGGAGCAGACTGGCAGCCCGCCCTGCCCGCCGCCGCCGCCATCGAACTGGTGCATAACTTCTCACTCGTCCACGACGACATCCAGGACAACTCCGACAAACGCCGCGGACGCCCAACGCTGTGGACGAAATGGGGCGTGCCGCAATCCATCAACGCCGGCGACGGTCTCTTCGTGCTCTCGAACCTGGCCGTCACCGACCTGGGCGAATCCTACCCCGCCGAAATTGCCCTGCGCGCCGCGCGTATCCTGCACGAAACCTGCCTCGACCTGACACGCGGCCAACACATGGACATCGCCTACGAAGAACGCCTCGACCTGAACGAAGACGACTACTGGCCGATGATTTCCGGCAAGACCGCCGCCCTGCTGGCCTGCTGCTGTCAAATCGGCGCAATCCTGGGAGGGGCCGACCCCGCCGCCGAATCCGCCTACCGTGATTTCGGCACCGCCCTCGGCCTGGCCTTCCAGGTACAGGACGACATCCTCGGCATCTGGGGCGACGAAGCCGTCACCGGCAAATCCGCCGCCTCCGACCTGCTGGAGGGCAAAAAATCCCTGCCAGTGCTGTACGGACTTGGCAAAAACGGCCCCTTCGCCCAACGCTGGCAGAGCGGCCCCATCACCGCGGCGGATGTCCAGTCCGTTGCAAAAATGCTGGCCGATGAAGGTGGTATTGACTACGCGCAAGAAAAGGCCAAAGAATGGACCGACAAAGCCCTCGCCGGCCTTGAGCAAGCCGCGCCGCAAGGCCAGGCCGGGACCGCCCTGCGCGAATTGGCTGATAAACTGCTGGGACGTAAAGCCTGATGAAAATCCTGGTACTCGCCGGCGACCAATGGCATCCCGCGCACATCCCCCGGCGCGGACTCGGCGCGCTGGCAGACTCCGGTCTCAATTTTGACTTTCTCGAAAACGCAGACGAATGGCTGCTGGAAAACCTGTCCGCTTATCCGCTGGTCATTCTGGCCAAAGCCAACGACGCCTCCCCCGAAAATCTCGAAGGCTGGATGACAGAGTCTGTTCAAGTCGCCCTGGCTGAATACGTCCGTACAGGCAACAGTCTGCTCGCGATTCACGCCGGCAGCGCCGGTTACGAGAATGCGCTCATCCTGCGCGCCCTGCTTGGCGGCGTCTTCCTGCATCACCCCGAGCAATGCCGGGTCACGGTTGTGCCGCAAGCCGGACACGCGCTCACAGACGGCGTCGCCCCGTTCACAATCACGGATGAGCATTACTTCATGTCTCTCGACGATTCCAGCGCGCAGGTCTTCCTCTATACCCAATCCGAACACGGGCAACAACCCGGCGGCTGGCGGCGCAGCGAAGGCTCCGGGCGCGTGGCCGTGCTGACGCCCGGTCACAACCTGGAGGTCTGGCTGCATCCGTCTTTCCAGGCCTTGCTGCACAACAGCATTCGCTGGTGTTGCGGCGATTCATGTTAAAATTTGCACAATCGATTTGCCCACCCACCCATCACCCAAACCCGGAGGAACTATGTCCAATGAACTGTTCGAAGCCATGCGCCAGAGCATCATCGACGGCGATTCAGACCTGTCTGCGGAGTTGGCCCAAAAAGCCATCGAGCAGGGTATTGACCCAGTGGAGGCCCTCAACCAGGGCTTTGTGCCCGGCGTGAGTTACGTCGGCGAGCAATTCGGCCTGGGTGAAATGTTCCTGCCCGAACTCGTCCTGGCTGGCGAAGCGATGAAAACCGCCGTGGCCGCGCTGGAGCCGGAATTCGTCAAACGCGGCAGCGAGCGTCAGATTTTGGGCAGGGTCGTTATCGGCACCATCGAAGGTGACATCCACGAAATTGGCAAAACACTGGTTGGCACCATGCTCTCAGCCAGCGGATTCGAAGTCTACGACCTGGGCGTGGATGTCTCCACCCAGGCCTTTATCGACAAAGCCCGCGAAGTCAACGCCGACATCATCGGTGTCAGCGCCCTGCTAACGACCACGATGGTGCGCCAGAAAAACGTCATCGACGCCCTGGCAGAGAACAAGATGACCACCAAGGTCATGGTCGGCGGCGCGCCCGTCACCCAGGATTGGGCGCGGGAAATCGGGGCGCATGGCTACAGCGAAGATGCGGTCGGCGCGGTGGCCGTCGCCAAACAACTCATGGGCGCGGCATAACGGACAGGAGAAAAACAATGAAACCCGAATTCAAACTCTTGAATCCCGAACTCGTCAACCAGATTCTCGACGAAGCCTTCCAACTGCTGCACGAGACCGGCGTCAAAGTGCAGTTGCCCGAAGCGCGTCAATTGCTGGCCGAGGCCGGCGCCAACGTGGATGAGACGGCGGAAGTCGTCAAACTCTCGGAAAAACTCGTTCGCGATTCGCTTGCCAGCGTCCCGGACGAGTTTTTCGTCTACAGCCGTGATGGCAAACCGCCCGTCCGCTATGGCGGTGATTCGGTCCAATTCGACCCCGGTTCCTCCGGCGTGCATTATCTCGACCCTGAAACACTCGAACACGTCCC
>JAWOIR010000095.1:0-4376 GCA_046484545.1 Anaerolineales bacterium | reverse complement strand
TAAGACACAGGCCGCAATCTACTGCGGCCTGTGTGAACGTGTATTGATTGGCGATTACATTTCTTTCAGCCCATACGGGAAGCCGTAATCGGCCATCTTCTCCATGAACGGGTCGGGCGGGAAAGCCTCCGGCCCAAGAACACCCACACCCTTCCATTGACCGTGCTTGAGCAAGTCCATTGCAATCACGGCACTGAAAGCGGTCTGGGCGACGACAGCCTGGCAATCCCATTCTTCCATGCAGGCTTCGTTATCAGCCACCTGGTAAAGATAGACTTCACGCGGCTGGCCATCTTTGGTGCCTTTGACCCACGTCCCGGCGCAGGTTTTGCCCTTCATCTTATCGCCCAGGTGAGCTGGGTCCGGCAAACAGGCGGCGACGACATCGCGCGGGGCTACCTGGACACCCTTGACATTGATTTTTTCCTTGTTATCCAGGCCAAGCATTTTCAGCGTCTTCAACACGCCGATAAATTCGTCGCCCAGGCCATATTTGAAGGTCGCGCGTTTGGTCTTGACCCAGCGCGGCACGAGCAGGACTTCTTCATGCTCAACGTTGACCACTTCCACCGGGCCAATTTCGGGGAAATCGAAGATTTCCGGCTCGGAGAACGGTTCAGTCGTGAACCAACCCTTACCCTCCTCCCAAATCACGGGCGGATTCAAGCACTCTTCGATGGTCGTCCAAATCGAGAAATTGGGGGCAAATTCATAGCCTTCGATTTCGATGTTGGCGCCATCGCGGACACCGATTTCCTCGATTTCATCGAACAGGTGCTCCTGGGCGTAGCGCGCAAAGACATCCGCCATACCCGGCTCGACACCGATTCCGACCAGGGCCAGGATACCTTTTTCCTCCCACTGTTTTGCGCGCTCGAACTGGTAATCACCCAATTTGACGCCGCACTGGTTAAACGGGTCTTCGGGGTGCGGGGTGGAAAGCGTCATCGCCATGTCCATGTAGTTCGCGCCGACGCTAAAGGCCGCATCGAAGATTTGCTGGTTGAAGACCGGGTCGACCGAGTTCATAATCAGGTCGACCTGGTGCTTGCGGGCCAGTTCTTCGATGTTTTCCTGTTTGCTGGCGTCAATAAATTCGACCGGAAAACGAGCATTATCCCCCAGCTTGGCCTGCACTTCCTCCGCGCGCTTGACGTTGTAATCACACAGGACCAGCTGCTCAATCCACGGGCGACGTTTGGCCATCTGGGCAATGGCTTCACCAACCCCACCAACACCAACGAGTAGTACTTTCATGAGAATTTCTCCTTGTGATTTTATACCGGCGTTAAGCCGGTAGATTACGATGAAAAAGGTGGAGCAATTTGACTATTTGCTCCACCGGGTTAGAAATAAACTTCCTTCTGGATTTTCAGGTGCATAAACGATTCAGATTCGCGCACGCCCTCAACCTTGTATAACTTCTCGGTCAGGAACTGTAACAAGTGGGCATGGTCTCTACACACCACTTCGCATATAATGTCGAAGCGCCCGCTGGAGACAATCAGGTAAATCACCTCGTCGAACTCGGCGACCTTTTTGGCTACATCCAACATCCTTGCGCCATCAGTGTGAAGGCCAATCATCGCCATCGTGGTAAACCCCAGCCGTAGCGGATTGGTGATGGCAACCACTTTCAGAACGCCCATCTCGACCAGGCGGTTATAACGCACCCGAATCATGCCCGGCGAGACGTTCAAGTCTTGGGCAATTTGGGCAAAAGCAATGCGTCCATCGGCGCGCATGGCCTCGATAATATAACGGTCAACGTTATCCAGTTCGTCACGGGTGTTATTGTTTTGTTTTTCCATGCCCATATTTTATAACTAATCATCATAAAAGTCAACGTTTTAATAATGATTAGTTACAAAACAAGGCGATTTCGATGCTCAAACCCCTTGTGTCCCTTCACATCTGGAAGGGGGCAATCCGCGAATACAATGCGGGGGCGGCATAAGCCGCCCCCGCATTGTATTGACTACTTACAGCGACGCCGCGACTTCTTCCACCGCGCCGGTCAGGGCTTCTAGTCCCTGGTCAATTTCATCATAGGTGATAACCAACGGCGGCTCGATACGGATGGTCTGGGCGCTGGTCAGCGTCCCGGCGACAAGAACGCCACGCTTGAACAAGGCCGCCGAAACTTCCCCGCCGATTTCGGCATCCTGAAAGTGCTGGCCGATGAGCAGACCTTTGCCCGTCACCTTTGAATAGACCTTCGGGTATTTGGCGGCCAGTTCCTGCACCTTGGGCATGATGTAATTGCCCTTCTCTTCGGCCACTTCCCACAGCCGGTCACGCACGGTGACATTAATGGCCGCAATCGCTGCCGAGCAGGCCAGCGCGCCGCCGCCCGAGGTGGTCGTTTGCAGGAAGGGATTCGGATACATGAAAGACTGGAAAATCTCCTCGGTGGTCACAACTGCGCAAACCGGCATGACGCCGCCGCCCAGCGACTTGGCGACCGCGATAATATCCGGCACCACGTTCCAGTGTTCGACGCCCCATAATTTGCCGGTGCGCCCCATTCCGGTCTGAACTTCGTCGGCAATGAGCAAGGTTCCGTGCTTTTTGGTCGCCTCGCGAATACGCGGCCAGAAATCGTCCGGCGGGACAATCGCGCCCGCTTCGCCCTGGATTGGCTCCATAATCACCGCGGCCACGCCAACGCCAATCTTCTCACAGATATCGAGTTGCTGCTCAACCGCCGCCGCATCCCCGTACGGGACGTGATAGACCGGACCGGCATACATCAAGCCAACCGGCTGGCGATAATCGGCCTTGCCCAACATCGAGAGCGACCCCATGGTCTTGCCATGGAAGCCCTTGACCGACACAATGAAGGCCGGCTTCTGGGTATAGACTTTCGCCAATTTGATGGCCGCCTCGATCGATTCCGTGCCGCTGGCCCCAAACCAGGAATATTTCAGGTCGCCCGGGGTGATTTCTGCCATCACCCTCGCCAGCACGCCGCGCAGTGGGTCGATAAGTTCCTGGCTGGGCATGGGCGTGCGCAACAACTGCGCCTGAACCGCCGCCACCACTTCAGGATGACTCCAGCCCAAATCAAACATACCGAATCCGCCCAGGAAGTCGATGAACTTGCGCCCCAGCACATCCTCAAAGGTCGCGCCGCGTCCGGTCCACTCGGTGGCAGCCCACTGTCCGGCCTGTGTCACCGATTTGCGGTACTCGAGCCAACCCCTGTTGAAATGCTCACCAAAATTGTGCATCGATTCGTTGATAATCCACTTGCCGACATCTTCGGGCGGGCGTTCAGGATTCTTGATGATATCCAGCCACTTTTGGGCATATTCTTGTGCAGCCTGCAAATTTTGAGACATGGGAAATCCTTTCTTTGATGAAATCGTTTTCCGGTTATCCCGTTGTCTTGTGCTTCGATTGACCACCGGATAACCGAAAAACCGGAATACTGGATAACGACGAAATTAAAACTTCCGCGTCCATTCCTTCGGCCAGCGCTCCACCACCACCTTCTTCTGGGTGAAGAACTCAACCGCGTCACTGCCCTGGCCGTGCATATCGCCATAGAACGACTCTTTCCAGCCAGAGAAGGGGAAAAACGCCATCGGGGCCGCGACACCGATATTAATGCCAATGTTGCCGGCCTCGACTTCATAACGAAATTTGCGCGCCGCCGAACCGCTCGACGTGAACAGGCTGGCCTGGTTGCCATACGCCTGGCTGTTCGCCAGCGCAATCGCCTCATCAATCGTGTTGACGTGCATCAGGCCCAGCACCGGGCCAAAAATTTCGGTCTTCCAGATTTCGCTCTCGGGCTGCATATTCATCAGGATGGTCGGACGGGCGAAGCTGCCGCCTTCGTACCCTTTAATCACCGTTCCGCGCCCATCGACGGGAACCGACGCGCCCTCAGACGCCCCCAGGCCAATTAACTGCTCAATACGTTCGACGCTGGCCTTGTTGATGACCGCGCCCATCTGCACACCGCTGTCCATGCCGTATCCAACCGTCCGGCTGGCGGCGGCGTCACACATCGCCTCGTTAAACTGATTCCGCGCTTCACCCACCGTCACCGCCCACGAGACGGCCAAACAGCGCTGCCCGGCGCAGCCAAAAGCCGAATCGGCGATGATTTTGACGGCCATGTCCATATCCGCATCCGGCAGGACGACGACAGGATTCTTGGCCCCACCCTGGGCCTGGACGCGCTTGCCATTGGCCGCTGCCCTGCTGTAAACGTATTTCGCCACGTTGGATGAGCCAACAAAGGTAATCGCACGGATAACCGGGTGGTCGAGAATCGCATCCACCGCTTCCTTGCCGCCATTGACCATGTTGATGACGCCCTTCGGGAAACCAACCTGCTCGATGAGTTTGAAAATCAACTGCAT
>JAWOIR010000061.1:0-11693 GCA_046484545.1 Anaerolineales bacterium | reverse complement strand
CTGGCGGCCCTGTTTGTGCTTGGGCTGGCTTCCGTGCTGGCTGGCGGCTTCGCGCCTAATATCTATGCCGGTTTTTAGTCTATGACGATTTTCAACCTTCGCACCTGGTACACCCGCTTCTTTGCCCTGCTCTTCATTGGCGCGTTGTACTTCGTCCTCGTCCGCAGCGCGGATGTGGGCGTTGCCGGGTTGGATACTTCCTTTTGGGGCTACCGCAAACTGATTGCCAACTACGCCGACCTGCGCCTGGCCCTCGGCGACCGGGTCTTCCCGAATGTGCTGATTGGCGAAGATGGTTGGATGATTTTCACCGCCGAGCGCAGTATGGATGATTACCAGAATTCGCTTGCCTTCTCTGACGAGCAAATCATAGAAATTACCCAGGGACTTGCTAAACTGAAATCCCGATTGGCGGCGCGCAATGCCACCTTGTTGGTGGTTATCGCTCCCAATAAGCCGACCGTTTACCCCGAAATTATGCCGCCTGGGATTGAAAAATTTACACAAGAATCTCGTCTTGAGCGCTTGACAACCCACCTGGAACAAAACCTCCCGGGCGTCCTGCTCGACCTGCGGCCCATCCTGGGCGATGCGCGCGCGGTTCGCGAAGTCTATTACAAAACCGACACCCACTGGAACGATTACGGCGTTTATCTGGTTTACCAGGCGATTCTGGGCGAACTGGCGAAAACCCAACCCGAACTGGTCCCCTTCGCGCTGGAAATGTTCGAACTGCAGGAAGCAGGCTTGTTTCTTGGCGATTTGGCCGAAAATACGGGCAGTGTCAGCCTGCGTGAGTCTTCCCTGGTGGTTACGCCGCGCTTTGAGAATCCTGCCGGTTATCGTGAACTCGAAGCCGGGCCGCGCCGCGTCCTGACAGCCTGGACAGACAACCCGCAATTGCCGCGCCTGTTGATGTATCATGATTCGTTTGGGCCGCGCCTGTTTGGCCTGCTTGGGATGCACTTCGAGCAGGCGGTTTCTGTGCCGCACTATTCAGGCCGTCCGGTTTGGTCGCTTAACTGGATTGAGCAACACAACCCGGATGTCGTCCTGATTCAAATTGCCGAGCGCTACCTGCACGATTTGGCAATTTTGCTTTCGCAGTAATTAGTGTGAATTCGGGATAAGTATCACTGGCCGGTTTAACCGCAGAGACCGCCGAGTTTTCTTTAGATTTTCTTCGCGTTCTCCCTGGCGCCGCCCGCGAGGGCAGGTGTTGGGCTTTCTTAACCCTGACTGTCTTATCAGTGTATGGCCGCTTCGCGGCCCACAAGAAAAACCCGGAAATTTGATGTTCATGCCTGCGAAGCCAGGCATGAACATCAAATTTCCGGCTCTCCTCGGCAAGCGGCAAATAGCAAAGAACCAATCAAAAAAGCCCCGGCGACTGTCCGGGATAGTACAATAGTAGGACTTGTTATCATCCTAATCATTTCGTAAAGAGGCTCCCATGACCACAGATTTGCAACAACGCGCCTTGAGCGCCATCCGCTTTCTTTCTGCCGACGCAGTCCAACAGGCCAATTCGGGACACCCCGGTTTGCCGATGGGCGCGGCGGCCATGGCTTACGCCGTTTGGATGCGTCACTTGCGTCACAACCCGCACAACCCCAAATGGCCCAATCGCGACCGATTTATTCTCTCCGGCGGGCATGGCTCGGCCTTGCTGTATTCCCTGCTGCACCTGACCGGCTACGACCTGCCGCTGGATGAACTGCGACGCTTTCGCCAGTGGGGAAGCCTGACCCCCGGCCACCCGGAATTTGGCCTGACTCCCGGCGTCGAGACGACCACTGGCCCCTTGGGGCAGGGATTTGCCAATGGCGTCGGCATGGCAATTGCCGAGGCGCACCTGGCAGCGCAGTTTAACACCCCGGAACACAAAATCATTGACCACACTATCTACGCCATCGTCACCGACGGCGACCTGATGGAAGGTATCTCCTCCGAGGCGGCTTCGCTGGCCGGGCATCTCAAACTCGGCAAACTGATTTACCTGTACGATGACAACAACATCTCGATTGACGGCCACACCGACCTGGCCTTCACTGAAGACCGCGCCAAACGCTTCGAGGCCTATGGCTGGCATGTCCAGATGGTCCCCGAGGGCAACGATGTCGAGGCAATAGACGCCGCTATTCAGGCAGCCAAAGCGGATGAACGCCCGTCCATCATCATGTGTCGGACGGTCATCGGCCTTGGTCTGCCGACCCGCGCCGGGACAGCCAAAGCACACGGCGAACCGCCCGGCGAGGCCGAACTGAACGGCGCGAAGGAAGCCGCCGATTGGCCGCTCGAGCCGCGCTTTTACATCCCGGAGGAGGTGCTGGCTCATTTCCGCGAGTCGGTTACGCGCGGAGCGAAATTCCAGGCCGAGTGGCAGGCCCGTTTCGACGCCTATCGCGCCGCCCTGCCGGAGAAAGCCGCCGAACTGGCGCGCCGGATGCGCGGCGAACTGCCCAAAGGCTGGGACGCCGACCTGCCGGCTTTCCCTGCTGATGAAAAGGGTATGGCTTCACGCGCCGCTTCGGGCAAAGCCCTGAATGCGATTGCCGCCAAAGTGCCGGAACTGCTCGGCGGCTCGGCGGACTTGACCCCCTCGAATAACACCAAATTGGACGGTACGCCTGATTTCCAGGCCGATACGCCTGAGGGGCGCAATTTCCACTTTGGGGTGCGCGAACATGCCATGGGCGCGGTGGTCAATGGCATGGCTTATCATGGCGGTTTGCGCCCGTTTGGGGCCACCTTCCTGGTCTTTGCCGATTACATGCGCCCGGCCTTGCGGATTGCCGCGATTTCACATTTGCCGTCGATTTTTGTCTTTACGCATGACAGCATTGGCGTTGGCGAGGACGGCCCGACCCACCAGCCGGTGGAGCATATCGCCAGCCTGCGCGCCATCCCGAACCTGACCGTCATCCGCCCGGCGGATGCCAATGAGACGGTCGAGGCCTGGAAGGCGGCCCTGCTCAATCAGCACGGCCCGACCGCCCTGATTCTGACCCGCCAGAACCTGCCGACCCTCAACCGCGAACTGTTTTCGGATGCTTTGCTGCTTCACAAGGGTGCGTATGTGCTGGCCGATATGGGCGACGAGCAGCCCGAATTAATCCTGATGGCTTCGGGGTCGGAAGTGTCGCTGATTGTTGAGGCCGGGACGCGGCTGGCGATGGAAGGCGTCAATGTGCGGTTGGTTTCCGTTCCCAGTTGGGAGTTGTTCGAGAAACAGGATGCAGGTTATCGGGAGTCCGTGCTCCCCGCCGCCGTTCGCGCAAGGGTGGCTGTCGAGGCGGGTATCGGCATGGGCTGGGAAAAATTTGTCGGGCAGTTCGGCGGGATTTTGTCCATCGAACGTTATGGCGCTTCGGCCCCGGCGGCGATTATCTTCAAGGAATTTGGATTCACGGTTGAAAATGTGATGGCGAAAGCGCGCGAGGTGCTGAAATGAAAGTTGCGATTGGAGCTGACCACGCCGGGTTCCCGCTCAAGCAAACGGTGATTGAGGCGGTACGCGCCGCCGGGCATGAGCCGGTTGACCTGGGGACGCACTCGACCGAGGCGGTCGATTATCCTGATTACACAGAAAAGGTAGGCCGCGCGATTTTGGACGGCCAGGCCGAGCGCGGCATTATGTTGTGCGGTTCGGCGGTGGGCGCGAATATTGCCGCCAATAAGATGAAGGGCATTTATGCCGGGATTTGCCACGATACTTATTCGGCGCACCAGGGTGTGGAGCATGACGATATGAATTTACTTTGCCTGGGGGCGCGTATTATTGGCCCGGAACCGGCAAAAGAGATTGTGGCGGCCTTTTTGGGGGCGCGTTTTGTCGGCAACGACCCCGGCGAGGAGCGCCATAAGCGCCGGGTGGGGAAGGTTCGCAAGATTGAAGAAGGGCTTTGATGTCTGTTTTGACCAGCCATGCGGCCTATAAGAAACTTGACCGTGCGGTGGGCGCGGTGACGATTGGCGCAAACCTGCTGGGCGCGCTGATTACGTTTTTTTACCTGGCGCTGGTGCAGCCCATTCCGGAAGGCAGTTCGCCGATGATTACCGTGCCGCTAGGGCCGACCATCATTTCATTTTTGGCGATAGGGCTTTTGCTTTTCCTGGGCAATGTGGTTGGCGGACGTATCCAGCGTCATTATCCGAAATGGGTGGGTCGTATTCTGGATGGTGCGCCTATTTCAGATGTGCCGCCCGAAGCCCGGCGCGAAGTCTTGCAATATCCGGCTTCGGTGGCCCTGGTTTCGCTGACGATGTGGTTTGTGGCCGGTTTTTTCTTCGGATTTTTGCTGACCGGCACCTGGCAATCGCTGGTGAGCGTATTTGGCGTGGGCGGAATTTTGACTTCGGCAATTGTCTATTTTGCGGTTGGCTCGCTCTGGCGTCCGGTGGTGTGGTTGTTTTTCCCGGATGGGCGCGCGACCGAGGCGGGCGCGTGGCGAAACTCGGTCAAGTGGCGTTTGTTGCTGGGATTTGTGCTGGTCGGCTTATACCCGGCGGCGGTTTTGTCGCTGACGGCAGTCAGCCGCGCTGAAGCCCTGACTTCCGCTGAAAACCCGGATGTGATTTTGCAGAATCTTTATATCGCCCTGGGCGTCATCTCGCTGGTTGCGGCTGGCGCGGGAATTGCGCTGGCGGTGCTGGTCTCGCACTCAATTCTTGACCCGTTGCAGCGTCTGCGTGACGGCATGGGTCGGGTGGCGCAAAACGACCTGTCGGTCAGCCTGCTTTCGGATAGCAATGATGAGTTGGGCTATGTTTCACAGGGATTCAATGAAATGGTTTCCGGCCTGCGCCGGGCCGAGGTGATGCGCAACCTGCTCAACCTGTACGTCAGTCCGGAGGTGGCCCGCGAGGCCCTGGAGCACGGCACCAAACTGGGCGGGCAATTGGTCGAGTGCAGCGTTTTGTTTTCGGATATTCGCGGGTTTACCGCGCTTTCCGAGCAACTGCCGCCGGAACACTTGATTGACCTGCTTAACCGTTATATGAGCCGCATGGTGGACGTGGTCATCGCCAATGGCGGGTTGGTGAATAAATTTGGCGGCGATTCACTGCTGGCGGTTTTCGGCTCGCCGCTCAACCCGGCGGAGGAACATGCTGCCCAGGCCATTCGCGCGGCCTTGCACATGCAGAAGGCACTCAAGGGTTTTAATGTTGAGCAGGTGAAAAAATCACAGCCTGAACTGGAAATTGGCATCGGGATTGCCAGCGGGCCGGTGGTGGCGGGCAATGTCGGTGGCGAGGGGCGCATCGAGTACACGGTGATTGGCGACACCGTCAATCTGGCGGCGCGCCTGCAAGACCTGACCAAGCAAATGGGACGTTCTGTCCTTGCTAGCGCGGCGACAGTCAACGAAGCGGCGCGGGTGATGCCGTTTGCCGCCGAGCCGATGAATCCCGTCGAAGTGCGCGGCAAGACTGAGATGGTGGAGATTTATGCGTTGGTTTCCGGCTTGCCGGGTTGATTGACTTTTCAAAATTGGTAATTCGTTCGCCAAGATTGACCTCTGGCGGACGGGGTTACTTTGTGTAATAATCAATTTCATGTTTGGTTCAAATTCAAATAAACGTAAGGAATTTGCAGTCATCGGCCTGGGGCGTTTTGGCCGGGCTGTGGTGCGTACTTTGAGCGAAAAAGGCTACAGCGTGCTGGGCATTGACAAAGATGCCGCGACGGTTCAGTACATCAGTGAATCCTGCACGCAGGCTGTGGTGGTCGATTCGACCAGCGAAGAATCGCTCAATGCGCTGGATATCACTTCCTTTGACACGGTTGTGGTCGCAATCGGGTCTGATTTCGAGAGCAACCTGATTACGACGGTGGCGCTCAAGGCGTTGGGCGTTCAGCGCGTGATATGCAAGGCGCTTTCGCAGCGGCAAAAGGATATTCTCCTGCGCGTCGGCGCAGACCAGGTCGTCATGCCGGAATCGGACGCGGGCCGGCGCCTGGGCGTCGAACTGGCTGCCCCCAACCTGCTCGAACAAATCTCCTTTGGGGATAGTCACAGCGTTCTCGAACTGCGCGCTCCTGACTGGATGATTGGCAAAACCCTGGCTGAACTCGATTTGCGTAATCGCTATGGCGCGAACGTGGTTGCCCTGCGGCATGAAACCTCGGTCACGGTCTCGCCCGAGGCCGAGCAGGTTATCGAAGAGAATGACATTCTCGTCCTGATTGGCCGCACCGAGAAAATTTGCAAACTGACCGAATTGTGACCCCAAAATGTTTCGGTGGTTAAGACGCTACGGCGTTGTTTCACGTCGCGTACCTACTCCCATCAGGCTGGCTTCCGGGCTGGCGCTGATGGTTTTTATTTCGACCTTGCTCCTGCTCTTGCCATTTGCCGGAGCCGAGCGTTCGCTGCGCCTGAACGAAGCTCTGTTCACGGCCGTCTCTGCCTTAACTGTAACAGGCCTGACGGTCATTACGCCGGGGGAAGACCTTTCCCTCTTTGGGCAGTTGGTCTTGCTTTCCTTAATCCAGATTGGCGGGGTTGGATACATGGTCGCCTCGGTAATCATCTTTCGCCTGTTGGGGCGCAGTATATCGTTTGCTGACCGGCTGGCCCTGCGCGATTCGTTCGGCTTGCTCGACATGGCAGCCATCATGACCTTGACCCGGCGCACCCTGGCTGCCGTCCTTGCGCTGGAGTTTTTTGGCGCACTTTTGTTGTGGTTCCAATGGCGTACCGACCTGGGGGATGTGCGCGCAATACTTTTTGCCGTTTTTCACGCGATTTCCGCCTTTTGTAATGCCGGGTTTGACCTGTTTGCTGGAACGCCAGGATTTACCGGCATCCCCGACGATACTTTCACCCTGACCGTAATGGGCGTTTTGATTTTTATTGGCGGGCTGGGTATTCCGGTCGTGGCCGATATTTTGCTCGTTCTGCGCCGCAATCATCATCACCTCTCCCTGCACTCGCGCCTGACCCTGATTGTCACCGTCTTTCTCTTCGTCTTTGGCGCGCTCGGCCTGTTTGTGGGGGAGACCCGTCCCGGCGGCACGCTCTCAGAATTGCCGCTCGAACGCGCGCTCGTGATTTCCGGCTTCCAGTCCATTTCGGCGCGCACAGCCGGGTTCAGCGCGATTGATAATTTTTACGACCTGTCTGCTTCCAGCCAGTTTCTTAAAATCGCGCTTATGTTCATCGGCACGGCCCCGGCCTCGATGGGCGGTGGGATTACCACCAGCACCCTGATTGTCTTGCTGCTCTTCCTGTGGGCGTTTGCGCGCGGCTACCAGACCCCGCACATTTTCTGGCGCAGCCTGGGCCTGGCGACTTTGCGGCGGGCCTCGGCAGTGCTGACAATTTCCCTGGCGATAGTTGTCAGCGTAACCTGGATTTTGCTGATTACCCATCCGGGCGCGCCCTTCGACCGGGTTTTCTTCGAAGTCGTCTCTGCCTTTGCAACCTGTGGCCTGTCCCTGGGGTATACCAGTCACCTGAGCATTTTCGGGCAGGTGATGATTTGCCTGGTCATGTTCTGGGGACGCCTGGGTGCGATAACGATTGTCATGGCGCTGGCTCAACTCAGGCCGCCGCATCTGGTGACTTACCCCGAAGAGCAAATTCTCATATAATTCATCCTGACTGCCTTATGCGCCATACGCTAACTACCGAGGAGAGCCGGAAATTTGATGGTCGTGCGTGCGAAGCACGCACGACCATCAAATTTCCGGGTTTTTCCTCGTGGGCCGCGAAGCGGCCACCCACCACAACCAAGACAGGAGAACTTTTATGACAGTCATTTCCCTGATGACCGATTTTGGCATTAAAGACGGCAACGTCGGTGTGATGAAAGGCGTCATCTGGGGCATTGCCCCCGGGGCTTCCATTTCAGACCTCAGCCACATGATTTCTCCCCAGAACATCCGCGAGGCGGCCTTGATTCTGGCGCGCTCCGCCCCTTATTTCCCGGAAAATTCCGTCCACGTCGTGGTGGTTGACCCTGGGGTCGGCACGACCCGCCGCCCGATGGCGGCCAAAATTGGGACGCAATACTTCGTCGGCCCCGACAACGGCATTATCACGCTCCTGCTCGAACGCGCCGAACAGGAAGGCTGGGATTGCGAGTTTGTCCACCTCGACAAACCCCAATTCTGGCTGGAAAAAATCAGTTACGTTTTTCACGGGCGGGACATCTTCGCTCCCGCAGCCGGGCACCTGGCGAACGGCGTTTCCCTGGCGGAACTTGGCACCCGCTTCCTGACCCCTGTCCGAATAACCCTGCCCAAACCTGAACAGACCGGGCGCGGATGGCGCGGCGAAATCATCCATATTGACCATTTTGGCAATTTGGCATCTAACATCCGTGTCGAAAATCTTGGCTCGGCTTTAACACAAATGGACAAGGTCACCGTCACACTGGCGGGGACGACCATCCAGGGCATGGTCAACACCTTTGGCGAACGCCAGCCCGGCGACCTGGTTGCCCTCCTCGGCAGCACCGGCAACCTGATTGTTTCGGTGGTCAACGGCTCGGCAGCGGCGCGCCTGGCTGTCGAGGTCGGTGATGTGATTGAGTTTGAAGCAGGGTGAGTTCAGGCTCGATGTTGCAGCTCTGGGTTCTCTGAATATTTGCCGTAAAGAAGACCGAATTTTGGGATATGAGCGTGCGTAAGCACGCTCATATCCCAAAATTCGGGAACTTATCACGGGACCTCTCAAAAAGCCTGGCTCTGGTTATTGAATTTGGTCTATCGTTTTGATACAATCAAAGGCAAGTGAGCATTCCGGCTCTCCAAATTACTCATTTTCAGTCAGGAGGAAGAAAGATGGAAAACAAGAGTGTAGGAAGTCTTTTGGTTGGCACCTGGAACACCAAGACAATTGTCACGGTGGCGATTGGTGCTGCGCTGTTTGGCGTTCTGATGGTATATGCCAGTTTTCCGATTTTTGCCAACACCTACGTCACGGCAGCCATGCTAATCCCGGTCATCGTTGGGGCTATGTTCGGGCCGCTTGCGGCGCTGGTGGCTGCCGGGGTTGGCAACATTGTCGCTGACCTGATTGGGGGTTGGGGGGTGTGGTTTGATTGGTCGGTTGGCAATGGGTTGGCCGCTTTCTTTGTCGGCTTGTTGGCCGTTTACGGCGCCAGGGTAACTGAGGGCCATTTCAAGGTCAAACATGCCGTCATTTATTCGCTTGTGGTCATCGTCAGCCAGCTTGTCATCTATGTTGCGATTGTACCGATTCTGTCATTTGTCTTCTATGGCGGCGAACTGAATTTTGCGCTCATTCAAGGCTCATTCGCGGCCCTGGGCAATTCCATTGTGTTAATTGTCATCGGCCTGCCGGTGCTGTTTGGCATGGCTGCCCGCTTTGCGTCCCGCTCCAATATCAAAGAGGATGCCTCCGGCGAATACTAAGCGCCAGGATTTCAGAGCGTGAGCGACGTAGCCATCAAATTCACAGATTTCGGCTTCAAGTACAAAGCACAGCAAGAGCCGACGCTCTATGATATTAACCTGGAGATTAAAACCGGCGAGAAGGTGCTCATTCTGGGTGGTTCAGGGAGCGGCAAGTCCACCCTGGCGAACTGCATCAATGGACTGATACCCTTCTCCTATGAAGGCACAATCACCGGTTCTGTGACCGTCAACGGTCGTTCAACTTTGGAGAGTTCGATTTTCGGACTCTCCAAAGTTGTTGGTACGGTCTTGCAGGATAGTGACGCGCAGTTTGTCGGTCTTTCGGTTGGCGAGGACATTGCCTTTGCGCTTGAAAATGCGATGATTCCGCGGTCTGAAATGGTGCCCATTGTTGATGAGCGCGCGTCGGTTGTCGGGATGCTGGATTTTATCCGCGCAATTCCGTTTGAACTTTCTGGGGGACAAAAGCAAAAGGTCGCGATTGCGGGTGTCTATGGCAACGAAGTCAATATCCTGATTTTTGATGAACCGCTGGCTTCCCTCGACCCAAAAATGGGACAAACTGCCATCGAACTGATTGACGATATTTGCAACAATTCGGGCTGCACCGTCATCGTCATTGAGCACCGGCTTGAAGATGTCCTGCATCGGCCGGTTGACCGCGTCATCCTGATGGCCGAGGGGCGCATTGTCGCCGAAACCACCCCGGACGAATTGCTGCGCTCCAGCCTGCTGGCACAGCACGGCATTCGTGAGCCGCTTTACATCACGGCGATGAAATACGCCGGCTGTTCGCTGGCGACAACCCAAAACCTGTGTGATATCGAAACCATCCAGTTTTCCCCCGTTGATACCGCCAGACTAAAGACATTTTTTCAAACCGAGACCGCCCCGATTGAATTCGACCTGGGCGAACCGTTGGTGGAACTTTCGAACGTTTTTTACGCTTATGACAGGGACTATGTCCTTGAAGATGTTTCCTTTTTCGTGCGCAAAGGTGAGCGGGTGGCTGTCGTTGGCAAGAATGGGGCAGGAAAATCAACCACGGCTCGCCTGATTTGCGGCGTCGGTCGACCCAACAAGGGCAGAATTTCAATTTGCGGCAAGGACGCCAAAGACCTGTCCATTAAAGAGATAGGCGAGCATGTGGCCTTTGTCATGCAAAATCCCAATGAGATGTTAATCAAGGACATCATCAAGAAGGAAGTTGAACTGGCCCTGGAAATTCGCAGCATTCCTACAGATGAAATTATCAAGAAAGCGACTGCCGCGCTGACTGCCTGCCGTCTTTACAGCATGAGAAACTGGCCGGTAGACATGGTCAGTTACGGGCAGAAGAAGCGCATCACGATTGCCTCCATGCTGGTTCTGGAGCCGCAAGTTCTGATACTCGATGAGCCGACTGCCGGGCAGGATTATCGCAGTTATACCGACATCATGCGTTTTGTCGAGGAACTTAACCATGAGTACGGCATTACCATCATCTTTATTACGCATGATATGCACCTGGCCCTGGAACATACCGACCGGGCGATTGTGTTTGCGGACGGCAAACTGGTTGCCGATGAGCGCGTCTTCTCGGTGCTTTCCGACGACGAGGTGATAACGCGGGCTAATCTCAAGCAAACTTCGCTGTATACGCTGGCGAAGAAGATTGGTCTGGAGCCGGAAGCGGTCATCCGGCACTTTATCGAGCATGAAAGGGTGGTCAGGCCGCGTGAATAATCGCTTTGTCATCAATTTTATTCCTGGCGATACCACCATGCACCGCTTAACGGGAGGCACCAAAGTCATCCTCTTTTTGGTGTATACCGTCGCGATTATTGCCACCTTTGATATTCGCTTTATTCTTGGGCTGATAGTTTTGCCGCTAATAGCGATTGTTTCGATGAAGCCCAATTACAAACCGCTGATTTTCGTTTTCCTGTTTTCGACCTTCATGGTAACGGTTGTTGGTGGGGTGATGATATTTTTCACCGTGCCGGAAGTCGGGTTTACCTACCTGGGGCATGAGACCATCATCTGGCAGTATTCCGAGCGGATTTACTTGAGTCAGGAGTTTTTGTGGTATTTGTTGGTTTACTGGTTGAAGCGAGCCGCTTCATTGGTAACGGTTTTTGCCTTCATGCTCTCGACGACGCCATCCGAACTGGCGGCGGGTTTGAACTTTATCGGCTTGCCTTATAAAGTTTGCACGATTGTCTCCCTGGCTTATCGCACCATTCCTGAAACCGCGCGGCGCTTTTTTGCCATCCGCAACAGCCTGCAAATGCGCGGCGTCGAGATGGGGCCGAGGGTTTCA
>JAWOIR010000001.1:0-7002 GCA_046484545.1 Anaerolineales bacterium | reverse complement strand
GAGGGTTTTGTGTTGTTTCAGGGTTGAATAGATTGAGAAAGGGGGCGAGCAAAAACCAGCCGGCCAGCAGAGGCAGGAAGGTGGTCATCATACGCGGCAGGAGCGCCAGGTCGGTTTGTCCGTGGGTTGCAAAGCCGATGACCGTGACCAATGCCAGCGAAAAGACATCACCGAGTATCAGGATAATGCGGTAGTTTTTCATGTCGCGATTATATCGTTTGGGGCGAAATGATGGGGGCTTGATATCTCAGCCTGTTTTGGATGTCAAAATGAGATTTACGTCACGGCTTTTCGTGTTTGTGAAAAATGCAGGTGCCGCTCTTCTTTTAGTACGCGCTCCAGCCGCTCGATACATTCCCAGGCATCCGCAAACGAGGTGTAGATGGGTGTTATGCCCAGACGAATATTATCGGGTTCGCGGAAGTCGGGAATAACGTTCATTTCTTCAATCAGGGCGCGATTGATTCGGTATCCGTCGGGGTGACGCAGGCTGATGTGCGAGCCGCGTTGTTCTTCTTCGCGCGGTGTGCCGAGGGTAAAGCCAAGCGGCGCAAGGCGGGCGTCAAACAACGCAATCAGGTAATTCGTCAGACGCAAAGATTTACGGCGCAGGCGTTGGATGCCCACTTCGAGCATCAATTCGATGCCCGGCTCGATTGCGGAAAGCGAAAGCATGGGCGGCGTTCCGCACAAAAAGCGCTGGATTCCTATAGCAGGTTTGTAATCCAAATCAAAGCGAAATGGCGCGCGCTCACCGAACCATCCCCAAATTGGCGAGAGGGCTTCATCTTGTAAATCGGTGCGCACATATAAAAACGCCGGCGCGCCAGGGCCGCCATTCAAGTATTTATAGGTGCATCCGGCGGCAAAATCCACTCCCCATTCGTCCAGCGAAATCGGCACTGCGCCGACCGCGTGACTCAAGTCCCATAGCACCAGTGCGCCCTTTTTATGGGCGTAGTCGGTGATGGTTTTGGCATCGTACATATAGCCGCTCTTAAAAACGACATGCGAAAGCGTGACCAGGGCGGTGTTTGTGTCAATTGCGTCCAGCACAGACTGGGTTGGGACGCGCATTCCATCGCTTGGTTCCAGCATGTGAATGTGATGATGGTTGCCCAAGACACGTTTGCATCCCTGAAGCATATATAAATCGGACGGGAAATTAAGAGTGTCGGTCACAATTTTTGTGCGGTCGGGGCGCAGCATTAGGGCCGACATCGCCAACTTATACAAATTTACGGTTGTCGAATCGCTGACAGCGACCTGTCCCGGGCCAGCACCGATAATTTGGGCAATCTTTTCGCCAATGCGGGTTGGCGTATCAAGCCAATTGATACCCCAGGAGCGAATCAGGCGTTCCCCCCACTCTGCCTGTATAACTTCCGCAACCCGTTCAACCGTGAAAACAGGCAAGCGTCCGAGCGAATTTCCATCCATGTAGACCAAATTGTCATCTGTTTGCACAAACTGCGTTCGATAAGTCCGCAGTTCATCCTGCGCATCCAATTCCCGGGCGTATTCGCGTGAAAGTTCCATAGTGGTTGTCACTTTCCAGGGTTACCCGGCAAAATGGGAGTAACTTTCTTCAGCCAAACGACGTTTGCCTTCCTCGAGCAAATCATCGGGGATGACCCGCAAGGTCTCACCTTCATTGATGTCCTGCGGGGTGCGCGGCGCTTCGCCAGCAATCATGGCTTTGAGTGCTTCAACCATCAACGCCGCCGCCAGTTGCGCCACACGCGCGTTGAGTTTCTCGTAGGTATCGCCACGATAGACTGGCAGTTGGCGGCTGATGATAATATCGCCGGTATCAATCTTCTGGTCAATAAAGTGCACGGTCGCTCCTATCGGCAGGTCTTTATACAAAGCCCAGCCCACCGAAGCCGAACCGCGCAAGCGCGGTAACAAGCCAGGGTGCGCATTTACCGTGCCGCGCGGTGGAATGGTCAAAATATGCGGCTTGAGAATGCGCGTTCCGCCCAGCACCAGCACATCCGGTTGTTCGGCCTGCAAAAGTTCGCGGCATATCTCATCGTTATGATTGGCAACGCAAAAAACGGGGATTTTCCTGCCGGTAATCAACTCTGTCAGGCGCGGCGGTATGGTTTCGCCCGCCATACGGTTCAGAAACTTTTCGCGTTCCACATCCCCTACATCAGAGACTTCTTGAATAATCATGCTGGGCGCTAATCCGTTTTCGAGCAACGCTTTCAGCATTTCACGCCCATAAGGGTGCTCTTCCAAAAAAAGAAATGCAAAGTGATGATTCATGACAGTTCCCTTTTATCTGGGATTGTATCAAATGAAAGACTGTTTCAGGCTCCCACGTTTTCTGTTTAAGAAGTTTTCCTTAACGCCTCGCGAAACCGACCTGCAAACTGTTTCGCTGTTTCGACGGGGTTTTTACTCTCCCCAATTTCGCGCACACAGGCCGAGCCGACGATAACCCCATCGGCCAATTGTCCAACAGCGGTAGCCTGGTCTGGGGTGCTGATGCCAAAGCCGACGCAGACGGGCACATCGGTGTGCTGACGAACGCGCCCGATAAGTTCTCCTAACCCGGTGGTGATGTCCTTGCGCGCCCCGGTCACGCCGGTGACGCTGACGAGGTAGATAAATCCCTGTGCATTGCGGGCGACCTGTTCCATGCGTTCGTCGGATGTGGTGGGGGCGAGCATGGTGATTAATGGCGGTTGTAGGGATGATTCGCGAATCGCCCCAACAAATTCGTCGGATTCTTCGGAGGGCAGGTCGGGGATGATAAAACCATCGGCCCCGGCTTCGGTGGCGTCACGGACAAATTTTTCAAGGCCGTAGGCAAGCATGGGGTTGTAGTAGCCCATCAGGATGAGGGGAATGTCCACGCCGCGCTGGCGGAGTTCGGCAACTGCGGCGATGACGTCTCGCGTGATGACGCCCTGCTCGAGGGCAGTCTGGGTCGCTTTCTGGATGACCGGGCCATCGGCCAGCGGGTCAGAGAAGGACAGGCCGACTTCGATCAGGTCCGCACCGTTTTTTGCGAGGGCTTCGAGGATGTCTACCGAGGTAGCGATGTCTGGGTAGCCTACCGGGTAGTAGGGCATGAAGATGGGGGTGGTTTGGAAGGCGGTTTGGATGCGGTTCATGGGCTCGGGTTGAATGGTTGGAGGTTGAGGGCGGTATTGTTGGGCGCGTCCTGCATTGAAATTATTGTACCAGAGTCAGGCGGCGCTGAATTAATATGAAGAATTGTTGGCTCTTTAGGAATTCTCGTGGGTAGTCCGCAATTTGAGGTGTAAGTGCGCGTAAACGTACTCACACCCCAAATTGCAGCCTTCTTCACAGAAAAAATTAGGGAGCCCGCATCCGTTATAATTGCTTCCCGAAACCAAAAGGACAAGCCCATGACCCTGCCCGATAAAATTGATGAATGGATTCAAGAAGCCGAGATGCGCCCATCTTCAGCCTTGATGATTTTGCGCCTGGTGGCAAATCGGATGCGTGACCTGAGCGAACGCAACGAAGAACTGCTGGCTGAAAACATCGCCTTGCAAGATGGCTCACGCGTACAAGACTACCAGAAGCGCATCGTCCACCTCGAATATCAGCTCGAAATGCTCAAACGCCGCTTGGGCGGAGACCTTTCGTCTCTGAAAACTCTGCCTGAGCAAACCGCAGTGGACAACCTGCTGGTTTACAACGTTAACGGGCGCATTTTTCGTTTCGAAGCAGGTGAAAATCCCGGACGGCTGGGGCGAATTCGGGGCGAGATGGCCTTCAGCGGCGAGTGGCCGCGCATTCTGTCGGTATCCGCGCAGGACGAACTGCTGTTGCTGTTCACATCGGGCCGCATCAGCAGTTGCTCCGTTGCCGATATTCCGCTGCTTGAAATCGGCGGTGAGTGGCAGTGGGACGCGGCCGCCCTACCCAACGAGCCGCATGCCGGTGAGATGCTGGCTTGCCTGATGCCGCTCTCGGGCATGCCACTTTCCACTTATTTTTTGCAGGCTAGCCGGCGCGGATGTGTCAAGAAAACCATGACTTCGCTTTCCGAAACCATCTTTTCCAAAAATTTTCTTGGCAAGGGCGCAATCCACAAAGCCGACCAGGCTTTCGATGTCCTGCTCAGCCAGAAAAGCGATCACTACGCCCTCGTTACCTACGAAGGCCGCCTGCTGGGGCTGGATGTTGAGCACCTGTCCTATTCTACTGAGGAGCGCATTCGCCTGGCAGCCAGCGATTATGTTGTAGCCTCCTTCGTGCTCCCGGCCAATGCCTCGTTGATCTGCCTGACCCAAAATGGTAAAGTTATTCAGCGCGAAGCCGGCATTCTTGAGCTGGCAAAATCCTCGCAAGCGCGCGGCCAGGCGTTGATTTCACCCTCCCGGCTTGAGCAGGGCACACGTTTTGTCGGGGCTGTTGCGGCGCGGGATGGGGAACGAATCGCCGTTCTGGATGCGGATGGGGCCCTGGACGTTTACGAGGCTGGAACCGCTGCCGGTGCGGGTACGCTCCAGGCTCAGAGCCTAATCCTGTCCGTCGGCATTGTTCCGGCTCCGTAACCCATCCCCTTAACTGCGCCACGAGGAAATCTCTATGACCCTGAAAATCGGTCTCGACTTCGGCACCTCCAACTCGGGTATTGCCGTTTACGACGGCAAGCGTGTAACTGTCCTGCCCATTGACCGGCAAAACGTCCAACCCGAGGTGGTCAAGACCCTCCTTTACATCACCCGCGACCATCAGGCCTATATCGGCCAGGAAGCGGTAGAGTTGTATTACCGCGATAACGTTAACCGTCAGCGGCGTTTTGTGAAGCAGTGGGCTGGTGAAATCGACTATCGCGGCGCAGACATGCACTATGTGCGCGATATTTTTGTTTATGTCGATGAACTGAAGCCGGGGCGGCTGCTGCAATATATCAAAACCGCTTTGCGTAAGGTCGGCTATGACGGCACCCAAATCTTCGACCGCTACTATACGGTCGGTGACCTGGCCCAAACCTCGCTGCGCCTTCTTAAAACCCGCGCCGAAGAAATTTTAGGCCAAAAAATCGAGGTCGTTACACTCGGAAGGCCGGTCAAATTTGCCGAGTCCGCTGAAAGCGATCGGAAGGCGGAAGAGACGTTGTTGCAGGCGGCTTACGAGGCCGGATTCAAACAAGTCGATTTTGAACTGGAGCCAATCGCCGCGGCGCTGGATTATGAGCAAACCCTGGCCCAGCCGCAAAATGTTGTCATTTTTGACTTCGGCGGCGGCACACTCGATATTGCCGTAATGCGGTTGGGCGGCAGTGAACGGCGGGTGTATGCCAGCGGCGGCGTGGATGTGGCCGGGAGCGATTTCGACCGTGCCATCATCCAAAAACGGATGCTGGCGCATTTCGGGCTGGGAAAAATCCAGCACCAGCCTGAAATCCTGGAGATGATCGAGGCTGTCCCAGACTGGATGGCGCTGCCAGGACTGGCAACGCCGCAGAACCGCAACACGCTCGACAAAGCCATCCGGGCCGGTCTGGCTCCGGCGCGATTAAAAGCCTTGCAGGCCTTGATTTACAACGACCTGGCATTTACTTTTTACAACCGGGTTGAAGCCGCCAAAATCGCCCTGTCTGATGCGGGCGCGACGGTCATCAGCCTGGACGACAAGGAGATTGCACTCTGGGAGCTTTATACCCGTTACCAGTTTGAGAGCGATATTTCCAATTATGTTGGTCAGGTGGAGAAGGTTCTCTTTGATACGCTCGCGAAAGCCAGGCTGGAAGCAGGCCAGATCGATGCGGTGGTTAAAACCGGAGGCTCGTCGAATATTCCGCTGTTTTCGTTTTTTCTCGGGCATATTTTTGGCCCGGAAAAGGTCAAACAATCGAATGCTTTTTCGAGTGTGGTGGCCGGGCTGGCAATCAAGGCCGGGACATGAAAAAAGAATGGTTCTCTGATATTTGCTGTGAAGAAGGCTGCATTTTGGGGTGTGAGGACTTACCACGGGAATTCTGAAAGAGCCCAAAGAACATCGCCAGGGGCTTTTACCCCTGGCGATGTGGTTAAAGGTTCTCTGGCAGTTCGTTCATGACCGTGTTCAGGTCTTTATCCCCGCGGCCGGATAAGTTAACCAAAATGACCTGGTCTTTGCCCATTTTTGGTGCGCGTTTGATGACTTCGGCAATGGCATGGGACGATTCGAGAGCGGGGATGATACCTTCGGTATGGCAAAGGGTCGAGAAAGCAGATAAGGCTTCAGCGTCGGTGGCGGAGGTGTAGAAGGCGCGTTCCTGGTCGCGCAGGTGGGCATGTTCGGGGCCGATGGCGGCGTAGTCGAGACCTGCCGAAACGGAGTGAGTCTCGGCGATTTGGCCGTCTTCGGTTTGCAGGACAAAAGTCCGGGTTCCATGAATCACGCCCAGGCGTCCGCGCGATGGGTCGCCAAAGCGGGCGGCATGTTTGCCTGACGGGATTCCGCTGCCAGCCGCCTCCACGCCGATTAAGGCGACATCCGCATCTTCGACAAAACTGCTGAAAATGCCAATCGCGTTGGAGCCGCCGCCGACGCAGGCGATGACGGTGTCGGGCAGGCGTCCGAGTTCTTTGAAAATTTGTTCGCGAGCTTCGCGGCCAATGACCGACTGGAATTCACGCACAATGGTGGGGTAGGGGTGCGGACCGAGGGCCGAGCCGAGCAGGTAGTGGGTGCTGCCGACGTTGGTGACCCAGTCGCGGATGGCTTCGTTGATGGCGTCTTTAAGGGTCTGGGTGCCGCTGGTGACGGGGCGGACTTCGGCGCCGAGCAGTTTCATGCGGAAAACGTTAGGTTCCTGGCGGGCGATATCGACTGCGCCCATATAAACGACACAGTCCAGCCCGAGCAGGGCCGCGGCAGTGGCGGAGGCGACCCCGTGCTGACCCGCGCCGGTTTCGGCGACGATGCGCTGTTTGCCCATGCGTTTGACAAGCAGGGCCTGGCCGAGGGCGTTGTTGATTTTGTGCGCGCCGGTGTGGGCCAGTTCTTCACGTTTGAGGTAGA